>JAPLDY010000049.1 GCA_026391595.1 Bacteroidia bacterium | reverse complement strand
CGATCTTTTTACCTGCAAAGTCACTCATCTTCACTGTTTTTCCATCCTGGTCAGTACCTTCAAATAAAGGCGCCATCATGCCCTCTTTCAATAGTGCCATTGAATTAGTAATTTTGTTATTACGGGTAAATTTACGAAGTTTGAATTGTATTCTGAAGAAAAGTATTTTTTTAATTATCAACAATAATGATCATTGCAGAAGCTATCAGTAATATTTGTAATAATCAGATAATTAAGCGTATGCATAAATGAAGCCCTGTACAAGCCTGATAAGGGAAAGGCGAAGGTTTCCACACCTGGCAGTGATGATTCTCATCCTGACTGGAATGGGTTTATCGTCTCTTAATGCCCAGCAGAAACCTACACGCCAATCGTCCATAGATGCATTTTCCAGAGGAGATTATGAGCTGGCTTACAGTGGCTTCAGCGAGCTTCTTGTCACATTCCCCAAAGATCCGTTATATAAGTATTATTCAGGAGTTTGCCTGGTAAAACTTAACAGGGATCCGGGAGAAGCATTGCTTCAGCTAAAGCAGGCTCAACAGGGCAGCGCAGTGGTCAGGTCAGTGCCGTCCGATGCATTGTTCTGGCTGGGGAGAGCCCAGCAAATGACTGGGAGGTTTGATGAAGCCATTTCCTCCTATAATGCATTCACGGAACAATACGGAAAGAAAATTGCCCGGGATCTTGATATCCCATCATTTTTACAGCAATGCCATGAAAGGAAAGGACAACTGACCGAATCCGCATCTTTGCCTTTAGCCGATGAAAAACAAGTTCAAATATCCGATAAACCAGTCATAGAAGCGGCTGAACCTGAATATTATGGAGCAACAATTACTAAAAAGACTCAGGATTCAATACCGGGTAACTTTGATTTAATTTTGGCTAAAGCTATTGAATATCAGTATAAAGCAGACTCACTTTATAAAATTACCGAAGAGTGGAAAACCAGTCTGGATAAGCTGGATTACAAGGCTAAAACAGAATTAAGGACCAAGATAACAGAGACTGAAGGACGAGCAGCAAAATTTCAGAAAGAGGCGGACCTGAAGTATAACGAAGCGCAGGTATCCATGAATTCCACCTCATTTTCTGCAATAAAAATCGACGGACAGGAAACTGTCCCGAAAGCTGATTCCTCAGCACATAAAGCAGAGCCTGCCGATACATCCAAATTAAGAATTGCTGAACCTTTGAAGAAAGATACTGCAGTTATTAAGAAGGATACTGCCCGGGCAGAGACCTACGCAAAAAAAATAGAGGAAAGTGTCCGACGCGATAGTACGGCAATTACTGCTGTAAAAGAGGAAGCCAAGCCTTCAAAAGTAAGATCCATTGAATCATTTTCTTTATTTGAAGTAAAACCTTCAGAAGCTGGTTCGACAGATAAGATACCGTTCAATAAGGCCATCCCTCCCGGACTTATATACCGTATCCAGACAGCAGTTTTCCGGAATCCGGTCGCCATGTCATATTTCAAGGGAATAACTCCGGTTTACGGTTTCAAGACAGCAGGAAACGATTATACTACATATTATGCAGGGTTGTTCAG
Source organism: Bacteroidia bacterium (assembly GCA_026391595.1). Taxonomy (GTDB): domain Bacteria; phylum Bacteroidota; class Bacteroidia; order Bacteroidales; family VadinHA17; genus LD21. Next base: position 38,333 of record JAPLDY010000049.1, on the reverse strand, counting down.
ACGCATAGCTGATGCAAGAAAGGCGCTGCTGACAGTTAAGCAAAAGGGATTCAAGGATGCCTTTATAGTTGCCTTTTCGGGAGGGAAGCGTGTCTCACTGGAAAGGGCTGCTGTCCTGGAAAAAGAGTGGAGCAAGAAGCCTTTCAATGTATTAACTAAAAGCATGACACCCGCAGATACCATTCCTCCGGAACTTTGCTTCAGGGTTGAAGTTACCAGGTCAGCTAAGCCGGTCAACCAGGATGTTCTCCAAGGCATAAAGAATATCGCTGGCACCAGAGGCTTTGATACAGAATCATCTGCCGATGGGTCAACTGTTTACCTGATTGGTAAATTCATTACCTACGATAGCGCTCTGAGCTATGCAGACCTCCTGATACGGAACGGCTACCATGATTCTAGAGTAGTTGCACGTCTTGGGAAAAAAGAGGTCCCTGTTGAGACAGCACGAACGTTATTTGAACAAATAGAATGACCCCCCAACCCCCCTTTAGGGGGGCTATATAAAATTAAAAATTAATTATAAATTGTAATGGGTTTAAACCCCCCTTCAGGGGGGATGGGGGGTCATTTTATATAGAATTCAATCATATCCTTTACTGCCTCCCGGCAGACAGTGCAATAGCCTTTTGGTGAATTGCTCTTCATCCTGCAATCCATTTCCGGACGATAAATCCCCTTTGCTGAATAGCCACCGCCTTCAAATAGTCCGGTTACGGTTTTGTATTTGTCTTCCGCAGGTGTCGGCACCGGTGTCTCTTTGGCGATCATATTCTTCCATTTGGCATCGAAATTGACCCTGGTGGTTATATTCGGCTCCCAGGGCTCAACATTGAGAGGATAAAATTCTTCATAAGCTACATCAGATGTATAATATTCGTCTGCCAGTCCTGCGAAACCGTGTCCGAATTCATGAATAAAAACTTTATCGGAGTAAGCATGCCCGGTTGTTGTGCCGCTGTAGTAGTTATATACACCTCCACCGCCATATTTATTACTGTTTATAAGTACGATAATATTATCATGTGGAACAAGGGCAGCGTAGTCGTTGACAGATTTGATATCCTGGGTAGTAAGATAACGGTCTATGTCGAAAGTATAAAAGGTGCTGTTTACGGCTGTGTTCACATAGCTTCTTTCTCCCGGTATATCGGTACCTGATTCGGCAGAAACAGCTTCGACAGCATAAATATTGAACTTATTCTTATATTCATTGTACGGAGGCTCGGCAAACAGAATATCTGCCATCTTCTTTACATCCTCCCTGAACTTTGTCATTTCAGAAGCTGTATAACCTTCGGCAATGAAAGCAAGATCGACATTTGTTGCGGGATCGCCTGCATAACAGATATTTGTTACCTGGGCATTCACCGGTTTTTCCTTCCTTATGAAATAGTTTGCAGGATCAATTTCTGTTTCAAACAGTTTTGAAAATGATCCATTCTTCTCCCTCATACTCAGGATAAGTCTCACCTTGTTCTTAGGGAAAGGCAATGTTGCGACTTCATAAAAACTTCTGTCCATCACCTTTGCCTCTGCCGTTGTTTGCCATTCCTGATAAAGCGTACAGAACCCCCTCGAATAGATAAGAGTGTTGTCTGATACATCAAAGACTTCATATTTCAGATTACCGAAATTGAACGGATCGGTAAGCTGGATCCTGGATCCGCCGAAAAAAGGTTCCTCCTTCATTCCTACCGGATATACTGTCGTCTTCGTGCTGTTGCCGGCAAGCATATAATCGAACCTTAATACTTTGCCGGTGAAATACTTATCGAAGGTACTCTGCCCCGAGACCGCAGTGAAAAGACAGGATATTACTAGCAATGCTATCGTTCTCATATCTGTTCTGTTTTGATTGTAAACAGTAAAGCTAAAAATAAAGAGTAAGACGGATTAATTATTTGACTATTTTTGCCCAAAATATTTTAGTCAGGAACTATGTTCAAACAAGATCCGGCAATTTGGCTGAAAGAACTGCTGCTTGACACAGGATCAGGCTATAATTTGGCTTCAATCCCAGGTACATCAGGATTCGTTCTTACCGTAATATTGCTGGACTGGCCGTCAAATGTTTTTGCCCGGATGTTAATTGTGGGGCTAGGTATGATGGCCTTCCTGCGCTTTCAAAAACAAAATGAGCAATTAGTTGTTAATAACAAATAAATATTACTATGGCAGATCTGAACACCAGAATAAGCGATTTTTTGTGGAAGAACCTGAGTGAAAAACATATAACACGTAAAAAAGACCCTTTCTGGGAATCACTTCGGAAGACAGGGACAGAGTTGTGGCTCGATACGGGCGACATGGATGAGGCAGAAGCAAACTGGACCGCGGAAATGAGCGCCCTGACTACTAATAATACATTGCTGAACAATGAGATACAGAAGGGAATCTATGATGTTTTCATTTCAGAGGCAAAAAGTGTTGTCAGGGATCTTCCCATTGAAGAAAAGACAAAAGAGATAGCATTCATACTTAATGCCAGGCACGGACTGAGGCTCGCATCGAAATTTGGAGGTTTGGTTAGTGTGGAGCTTCATACCGATACGGCTCATGATATTAAAGCTATAGAGTACTACGGAAAAAGATTGCATGAGATCTGTCCCGAACAATTCATAGTTAAGGTTCCGTACACGGCCGAAGGACTGATTGGTGCCAGAAAGCTCAGGGATGCAGGGGTCAGGATCAATTTTACACTTGAATTCAGTGCACGCCAGAATGTGCTGGTTACCAGAGTAGCAAGACCTGATTACCTGAATGTTTTCCTTGGGAGAATAGGCGCTTTTATGATCGACAATAAGCTTGGCGATGGAACAGGAGCAGGTGAAATGGCAGTTATCTCTTCGCAGAACTGGGTCACCGGGCTCTCTGCAAAAAATCCATGGCAGACAAAGCTTATAGCTGCCAGCCTCAGGAATTATAACCAGATTGAACTGCTTGCAGGTGCAGATGTTTATACAATACCTCCAAAAGTGGCTGCTGCCGGGCGCAAATCACTATCCGGCAAGTTTAAATCACGGATGCACGAGAACTATAAGGTGAATATGAATGCTTCTGCTAAAGAAGCATGTATTGAAAAATTCTGGACTGTAAGCGACAATGTTCTGAACCTTGCAGAACGTTTTGCAACGAAACTTCCGGCAACAGGAGCTGAGTTTAATAAAATAGCCCAGAACGAAGGATGTGAGGATATGTTCCCTTCTCTGACTAAGGAAGAAAAAGGCTTTATCGCCTCTGATGGAAAGATACCGGTCTATTCAAAATGGGAGCAGAAGATAAAAGAGGGGAAGATTGCCCCTGATACGCTGCTTACTCTCGCTGGTCTGGCATCATTCACTTCAGATCAGAAAATGCTTGATGAAAGGATAAGCGGAATTATCAGTTGATCAGACGTTTCTCTGTCTGGCAATTTCATACAGAAGAATACCTGCAGCCACTGAGACATTCAATGACTCTATGCTGCCCTTAATCGGGATCTTGACAGTTTTATCAGATATTGCAATAAGCTCCCTGCTGATCCCTTTTTCCTCCGAGCCCATTACTACGACAAGAGGGCCCTTAAGGTCAGTTTTGGAAGCTTCTGTTCCCGATTTTTCTCCGGCACAAATAACTTTAAGACCTGAATCTTTGAGGTATTCAATGGCTCTTACAATTGATTTTTCCCTGCAAACAGGAAATGAATGAAGGGCTCCGGCGGATGTTTTTACTGCATCTGCAGTTATACGGGCTGAACCTTTCTCCGGGATGACAATTGCATGTGCGCCCAGACATTCTGCACTTCTAACGATAGCACCGAAATTCCTTACATCCGATACGCCGTCAAGGGCAAGGATCAGAGGATCTTCTCCTTTTTCGAATATCATCGGAAGAAGATTTGAAATATATTGATATTCGATTATTGAGAGCCAGGCAAGAACGCCCTGATGATTTTTCCTGGTGACAAGCTCAATTCTTTCAAGTGGTACGATCTGATAAACGATATTATTCTTTTTAACTTCTGTCATCAGCTCATGATAAAGCGTCCCCTGCAAGCCCTGCCTGACAAGGAGACGGTCGATCTGCTTACCTGCCTTGATTGCCTCAATTACAGGGCGCAATCCAAAAATACAATCTGATTCTTTTTGCATCGGTTTTAAAATTCTTCGGGATTATCAAGCCTGAAAACAATTCCCTTTTTCCAGGATGCGACAGCCTGATCCCAATAGGTTACCAGAGTTTCGCTACGGCTTATAAAATAGTCGTTATCTGAAAAGACGCTTTTCTTTTTCTTAAAGGTGAAATACAAATATTCGGACTTGACCTTGTACCTTGTTCCCCATGATGATTTTATTACGGGTTTACTATAACCCCAATTCTCACCTTCTGAATTCTTGTATACTTTATCAGGCGGGCCATAAATTATATATATCATTCCTCGCTCAGTCCGCCACCCTTCTTTATATGAAGTGAAGTAATAATTTGCATAGAGAACCCTTGTATAATAGATCCTGATAAGTTCACGGGCCTTATCAACGTTACCGCCGCATTTTATCCAGAACTCATCGAGTGCAACCTTTGGCCGCTGAGCTGTTCTCATATTGTTAAGCTCATTTTCGGTTGCAAGATAAGCGAGAGGCTCGATCATTACATCGGGTGTATTCATTTCCGGATATGTAGGTCCGAAATTGAAAAATGTGAATCCGTCAGTTAAATTGCTGTCCACGCTGCACAGATAAATACCGGATTTAGGGAACATCATCGGAAGGGTATCGTGGTATGGCAATGCAACGATCGTATCAGGTCCATAGTCGATTGCTTTTTCGGGAAGCAGCATTGAAGGAGGATCAGGAATTATTGTATATGGCTTATAATAAGCTACATATAGTGAATCAGCTTTGCCTCTGAGATAGACCAGATTTGTGAATTCATTGACCCTGACAACCGGATTGAACAGTTCAATTTTATCAAAATGTCCCTGCGCCCTGTAATTATACTTTCCCGTTACCGACATGGTATTGAAAGGTATAAATGCCTGCATTACCAGAGCCCGGAGCCTGTCGAGGATCTTAACTTCAGCAACATATTCAAGCCCCGGATTAACCCGAAGCGGGATATGGTATATATATTCCTGTTTACCCTCTTCCTTGATGATGCTCAGATTGTAATAAGATGTATCGGAAAGAACCATTCCCCTGGTCGTATTGAAAAGCTTGACAGTGATAGCCATGGATGCTGAAGCCACGCCCTGCGGATTGGCTTCTGAAAAAAAGAGCTCACTGGCAAAGAATTTAATCCCCAACGATGATTGATTGTTGGTTTCGCTAATAATATTATATCTGGGGTTGACAGGATTCTTCATTGGATTGTACAGGTAGGAAAGGTCATTGGTGTCAATAACCGGCCTGGAAGTATAGCATGAAGTAAATAATGCAGTCATGATCGAAGCGCCAATCATTAACCTGCATATATTTGAAAGATGTCCTTTATTCATGCAATTTGCTATTACAAAGGTTTCATATTCATTTTGTCCCATTCAAGCCTTATTCTGCACAGTTCTTTTTTGTCGGCTGTTCTTATAATTGAATGGTCAAAATACCTGCTCTCTGCTCCTGGTGATGTCCTGATAACAATATCATCATCGAAAATTGCCTCTGCAAGATAATTTATTTCCGCAGAACACGGCTGGTGATCCATGATGAAACTGAGGTCATAAGTATCAGTCACCCATTTCAGATAGTTAACGTTGTTTGTATGCAAATTAATATCCAGGTCATTAATTTTAACCCTGAAGAGAGGGGAGAGATATCCTTCTCCTGAAGCTCCCGGGAGCTTTATCGGACTTCTAAGCGGTGATTCATTTAATTGATTGTCGCGATTGTAATTCTGGAGAAATTCATCAGGTCTCTGAATTTTCTTTGTGGTGCGGTCTATAATCAACCAGGATGAGGATGCCGATCCCAGATATCTTCCATCGCTGTTTTTGATTTCATAATTCCTCATGGCAAATATAGAATCGACACCGTTTTGCCAGGTCTTCACAACTATGGTTTCATTCCACGCGGGCCAATCCGAGAACCTGGCATACATTCTTGACAGTACCCAGAAATGATTACTTTTCATCAGGTCGTCTCTCCCATAGCCAAGCATTACAGCATGATCTGATGCAATATCCTGCATAAAATTAAACAGGGAGTGGATATTGGCTCTTCCGTCGGGGCCGGTCTCATAAACATGAATCCTGTACTCCTTTTCAAGTTGCTTCAGTTCCATCTAGTTCAGAATGTTATCCTTTAGAAATACTTCGACATCGTGGGTGTATTGTGTCCATCTGTTCATCTCTTCATTATGTCGCACCTTCAGCTCCTGGTACTTCACATAAGAATCGTTTGCCTCGGATGCTGAATGATCGGTGGAACTCATTACTCTGTCAAGGAGCGAGATCTCTGTTTCAATATTTTCTATCTCGGCTTCGGAATCTTCCAGCCTTTTCCTGAGTTTCCTCAGATTCCGGTCATATTCTTTCTTATCAAGGTATTTCTGCTTATTTACAGAAATATTTTCGGTATTGGGATCCTTCCTTCTATCCTTTTTTTCAATTTCTTTCAGGTTGGCGATCTTCTTTTTTCTCAGGAAATCGTAAATCCCGCCAATATGTTCTTTTATCCTGTTATGCCTGAATTCATAGATTTTATTAACAATACCGTCGAGGAAGTCCCTGTCGTGAGAGACCAGTATCAGCGTTCCGTCATAATTGATAAGTGCCCGCTTCAGAATATCTTTCGACCTCATATCGAGATGATTGGTAGGCTCATCGAGTACAAGCAGGTTATGAGGTTCGAGCAGCAATTTTACAAGTGCGAGTCTCGACCGTTCACCACCTGAAAGGACTTTAACCTTTTTGTCGATTTCATCACCCCGGAAAAGAAATGCACCCAGCATATCCCGGATCTTGCTTCTTATCTCACCTTTAGCAACATAATCGATTGTATCATAGACGCTCATGTTTTCATCCAGCAGCTCATCCTGATTCTGAGCGAAATATCCGGCACTTACATTATGCCCTATTTTCAGTGATCCCGTATAATCAAGCTCACCGATTATTATCCTTGAAAAAGTCGTTTTGCCTTCACCGTTGCGTCCGACGAACGCAACCTTCTCTCCTCTGTGGATCTTGAAGTCGATATTCCTGAGAACATGAAGATATCCGAAACTTTTTGAAAGGTTTTCAGCTTCAACCACATTGGTGCCTGCCCTTGGTGACGGAGGGAAACGCAGATTCATTTTACTTGAGTCCTCTTCGTCAACTTCGAGTCTGTCAACCTTTTTCAACTGCTTTATTTTTGATTGTACCTGGACTGCTTTAGTAGCCTTATACCTGAAACGTTCGATGAATTTTTCAGTGTCATCGATCATCTTCTGCTGATTGCGGAATGCAGCTATCTGCTGCTCGCGCCTCTCCTTTCTGAGCTCAACGAATTTTGACCATGGTACTTTGTAATCATATATTTTACCCAGCGATATCTCTATAGTTCTTGTGGTGACATTATCAAGAAATGCCCTGTCGTGAGAGACAAGCACCACTGCTCCGTTATAATCAGTGAGAAATGTTTCAAGCCATTGAATTGATTCTATGTCGAGATGGTTTGTGGGTTCATCAAGAAGGAAAAGCGAAGGTTTCTTCAGAAGTATCTTTGCAAGCTCCACTCTCATTCTCCATCCTCCGCTCAATTCACGGGTTGGCCGTTCAAAATCCTTCCTCTCAAATCCCAGTCCTGTCAGTGTTTTTTCTGCTTCGGCAAGGTAATTCGACCCGCCCAGTATCCTGTATCTCTCTTCGATAACGGTAATATGGTCACATAGCTTCAGATAGTCAGTTGATTCATAATCGGTTCTTCGTGCAATCTCAGCACTGCATTTTTCAATCTCATCAGAAAGTCCCGTAATCTCAGAAAATGCCGTTATAACTTCATTCATTACGGTTGTGGTGTCATCAACCTTCATCTGTTGCGGCAGATAACCTATCGTAACCTCATCCGACATGTCAACCTTGCCTGCGGAAGGGCTCTGGCCACCGGCGATAATCTTTAAGAGCGTTGATTTCCCGGAACCATTCTTCCCTGCCAGTCCAATCCGGTCCTTGTCATTTATAAGGAACGAAATATCAGTAAGCAGATCGAAGCTGCCAAATGATACCGACAGACCCTGAACAGAAACCATATAAAATAAAATTTAGCAAAGATAAAAAAAGTATGGCAGGCTTTGATGCAGAGGGTAAGTCAATATGAGTTATCTTTGAAAAGTGATAAAATTGGGCTTATTGATCAGTATTAAGTATGAAGACAAATAAACATTTATTGAGGCTATTATTGTTTATTTTAATTGCAGCTGTGACTTTTTCTTCCTGTAAGAAGGATGACAGCCCTGAATATAAATATTTTGTAAGCAGTACTCTGGCAGCAAGTTACACGGAGACATATATCAATTCAATGCTTGGATACGCGGTTTCGTCTTATCCTGAGCTGGATGATTTGCAGCCTTTCATTGGTGATGGAGTGAATGTATATAAGATTGTATATAAGACACAGGTAAATGGCAACAACATAGAGGCTTCCGGACTTGTATCCGTACCTTCCAAACCGGGTGAATACCCTGTACTGAGTTTTCAGAATGGAACAAATACCATTAATGATAATTGCCCCAGCGAAAATCCGTATAGTATTGATTATCAGCTTGTAGAATATATCGCTTCAATGGGCTTTGTGGTTGTAATTGCTGACTATCCAGGTTTCGGAAGTTCTTCAGACATACCTCATCCGTACCTTATAGCAGATCCGACAACCGGCTCGATAGTCGATATGTTCCGTGCAGCCACTGAAGCGGGGGATGCAAAAATTAACGGGGTAAAAATAAGGAATGAGTACTATCTCCTGGGATATTCGCAGGGCGGATGGGCAACCATGACACTTCACAAGGCTCTCGAGATTAATTATCCCCTTGAATTTAACCTTGCCGGAAGCGTGTGCGGAGCAGGGCCTTACGACATGTACAATCTTTTACTTGGAATAGGGGCTCTCTCCACCTATCCCATGCCTTCTTACCTGGGATATATTATCAATGCTTATTCAGAATATGATCAGTTCAGTAATCCGGTTTCTGATATCATTAAGGAACCCTATGCGACCCGGCTGGGGTCACTTTATAATGGAAATCTTTCTCTGGGAGAGATCAACAACCAGCTTACGACATCAATACCGGGTTTGTTTAAACAGGAATTTATTTCAGGCTTTTCCAGCTCATCTTCATATTCAACTGTTCGTCAGGGCCTTATAAGAAACAGTGTTTCTCCCTGGAACACACAGAAGCCTGTACTTCTGGTTCATGGTTCAGGTGATACACATGTAAGCGTCACTGTTACCGAGACTTTTTACAATGCCATGATAAATGCAGGTACCTCGACATCATTGTGTACAAAAATGATATTTCCGGACCTTGATCATGGCGATGCCGTTATACCATGCCTGACAGAAGGATTGAAATTTCTTATCAACCTGAGGGACCAATAATTGTAAAAGTGAGACGAAAGAACGAAATGCCATTGCTTGAGAAGGTCAGGATAACTGACATCGGAGCTGAGGGGAACGCACTGGCCAGGGTAGAAAACCAGGTTATTTTTGTTCCCATGCTGATCCCCGGCGATGTTGTAGATATTCAGGTCAGAAAGAGGAGAAAAAAGTACCTTGAAGGTTCTGTTATCAGGTTCCACGAATACTCACCCGATCGTATAAAGCCACTTTGCCGGCATTTTGGAGTGTGCGGAGGCTGCAAATGGCAGCATCTGCCTTACGACCTTCAGCTTAAGTTCAAGGAAAAACAGGTTGCTGACAACCTTACAAGGATAGGTAAAGTTCACTTGCCTTCTATTGAACAGATAATCGGATCGCCTGATATTTTCAGATACAGGAACAAGCTTGAATATACATTTTCCGACAGGAGATGGCTTACACGGGAAGAAGTCAATTCGGATACCGATTTTGAAAAAGAAGACGCTCTGGGCTTCCATATTCCGGGTCTTTTTGATAAAGTGCTGGATATCAGGGAATGCCACTTGCAGCCAGAACCATCAAATGCTATCCGGGAAGCCGTAAGACGCTATGCGCATAAAAAATGCCTGCCCTTTTTTAACCTCCGCCAGCAGAGCGGATTCCTGCGTAACCTGATAATTCGAAATACTGCAGACGGTAAAATAATGGTAATCGTCATATTTTTTCTTGACGAGAAGGAGAGGAGGGAAGGCCTTCTGGATTTTCTTGCAGAGGAATTTCCACAAATATCATCTTTATTTTATATCATCAACTCAAAAAGAAATAATTCCCTGGCCGACCAGGAACCTGTATTTTATAAAAGAGATGACCATCTGACAGAAGAGATGGAAGGGCTGAAATTCAGGATAGGTCCGAAGTCTTTCTATCAGACAAATACTCAACAGGCTTTAACTCTTTATAAAACAGCTCGGGATTTTGCAGGACTGACCGGCAAAGAGATAGTTTATGATCTGTATACCGGCACAGGGACTATTGCGAACTTCATAGCATCTCAAACTGAAAAGGTAGTTGGTATTGAGTTCATTGATGATGCAGTAAGGGATGCTTCCTTTAACTCAGAAATGAATAACATCCGGAATACTCAGTTTTTTGCCGGCGATATGAGGAAGATCCTTACAGAGCAGTTTATGGAGGAGAACGGACATCCCGATGTTATAATTACTGATCCTCCCAGAGCCGGTATGCATGAAGATGTTGTTAAAACGATCCTTGCAGCATCACCCGGGAAGATCGTGTACATAAGCTGCAATCCTGCAACTCAGTCCCGTGATATTCTTCTCCTTTCAGAAAAATATGATGTTGTAAAAGTTCAGCCTGTAGATATGTTCCCTCATACGCACCATGTAGAAAATGTCGTCCTGCTAAAGAAAAGAGGCTGGTAGTTGAGAATTTTTCATTTGCGGGAGAATACAAAATTAATGTATCTTTAACATTCGTCAAGGTCAATGTAGAATATGCCAACTGACAATCAAAATAGTACTGATTTTGTTTCACTTGTCCGGAACCAGGTGCTTGATGATCATTTTGCCAGCCTTCGTTATGCAGGGATTATTCAGAAAGCTCTTATGCCTGATTATGAGCTTCTTAAGGGGCTATTAAAAGATTTATTTATGTTGTTCCTTCCAAGAGATATTGTTAGCGGTGATTTCTATTATGTGATGCGCTGCCGCCAGTATCTTTGCATTGCCGCAGGTGATTGCACCGGTCATGGTGTTCCTGGCGCTCTTCTCAGCATCCTCGGGATCAGCTTCCTTAATGATATCCTTCAGTCAAGGACAGATTTCAAGGCAAACAGGGTACTTAACCAGATGAGGGAAAAAGTGATGAAAGCACTGCATCAGACCGGAGAGAAATCGATGGCCAAAGACAGTATTGATATAGGCTTGTGCATTGTCGACACAAAAGAAATGAAAATGCAGTTTGCAGGAGCCAACAGACCACTTTTAATGTCGAGGAACGATGAATTGATTGAATTTAAACCTGACAAGATGACAATCGGCCTTGCTCCCCTGAAAGAGCATCCTTTCACCAGCCAGATTATTGAAATTTGTCCTGGTGATTCGTTTTACCTGTTTTCTGACGGTTATTCGGATCAGTTTGGCGAATTGACAGATAAAAAGTTCAAGCAGAAGAATCTGAAAAAAGTGATAAGCTCTGTTTCTGGCCTTCCGATGGCACAGCAAAAAGAGACACTTGAAAGCACTTTCATGGAATGGAAAGGCAAGGCACAGCAGGTGGATGATGTCCTTGTTTTTGGGTTTCAATTATAATATTTATAACAATGATGAAGCTGACAGCCTTCAGGATCAGGAATTTCCGGTCAATTGTTGATACGGGCTGGCAATCACTTTCTCCGGATAATATTACATGCCTGATCGGGCAGAATGAATCCGGAAAGACATCCATTCTTGAAGGACTTAAAGTATTTTATACCGGTGTAATTACGGAGGATGTTCTGCGGAGCGACCTCTCACTGCCGGAAGTCAGTTGCAGGTTCACAATTCCTGCAGGCTGGCTTCTGAAAGTCACTGACAATCCGGGAACCGAATTGAAGGAACTGCTTTCAGGGCTTTCCCACATTGAACTAACAAGAGTATGGATTGCTGATCTGTCGTCTGTTGTAATTGTTAGCGGAGAGATAAGCCAGTATCTTGATTCACTTGAAGATGCATGGAGGCTTTATCTGGGGGACGTCACCAACAAACTTGAACAGGAATTGAAACAGATTAGCGAAACAGAATTGTTGCTCGCCGACCTTACGAGACAGGAAGCGGAGATTAAGCTGAAGCTTCCGCCAGGCGAAAAAGGCGTAAGAACCTTCAGGTTGTTTGCAAGAAAAGCTGTGGATCCTGTCTCCGAACCGGCTGCTAATTATCCCGGGCTCAGGAATCAGCTCAATGAGATAAAGAAAAGGAAGGAAGATTTTTCGTCGGAGCTTCAGAGTAAGCACCCTATGAAAAAAGCAGGAGACACATGGAAGAAGCTTCAGGAGAAATACAATTCACTTGACAGGCATCTGGCTGAACTGTCAATAAAACTCGAGGAGAGACATCAGAAAATGACTCTTCTGATGAGGCCGATCGGAGATGACGATGACATGGAGTGGAAAGGCATCCTGGAAGATTACCGGAGGACGCGAAGCGAAAGGGATCAGCAGAAAGCCTTGCTCGACAGGCATATTGCACTGTCGGGCTATATAATGGACGGAAGCAGTGAAGAAGATGCAGTAAAAAATGTCAATGATATTATTCAATCTTATAAATCGCAGTATAACAGTGAAATACTTGGAATAAAATATTTTGAATACTGTCCGGTTTATGAGCTGTTCGAAGATTTCGGCAGCCTGCTCCCAAACCGTATCGACATGGAAGATATTATTACAGGGAACGAGCAGGTAGAAGGTTATAAGGCAGCGCGTAACTTCCTCTCGATCGCACAACTCGATTACTCATTTTTTCAGCAGCCCTCCAGCCGCATCCTGAAGCAGAAAATTGAAAATCTTAATCAAAGTCTTACCCGCAACTTTCAGGATTTCTGGCAGCAATCTATAGGAAGAAACAACAAGATCCATATCCAGTTCGAGCTGGATCACTACAGTGCATCATATGGAGACAAAGCCGGGAAACCGTACCTTGAGTTCTGGATCAAGGATGAGGGTGAGAGGCTTTATCCCAAGCAAAGAAGCAGGGGTGTGAGATGGTTCCTTTCATTTTATATGGAACTGAAAGCTGCGGCAAATTTAAACAGGGAGATGATACTTCTCGTCGATGAACCCGGAGTCAGCCTGCATGCAAGAGCACAGGAGGATGTGCTGAAAGTATTCGAAGATATCAAGGATAAGATACAGGTTATCTACACAACTCATTCACCGCATCTTGTGGAGATAAATAAGCTTCACCGCGTGCTTGCCATACAGAGGGATGATCTTGACAGCCTGAGGAGTACAACACGCATCCTTGATCCGCTCAGACTTTCTGCGGCATCACCGGATACACTTAGTCCCCTGCAGAGCATTCTGGGAAATCCCGTCGCAGGTGAAGGATTTTCTTCAAGAAAATTCAATCTGATAGTCAATGATACAGGCTCATTCTATATCATCAACGCTATTATTTACCTTATGGGATTCAAGGGAAAGGTAAGTGTCATCCCTTCGACCAATATATCATCAATCCCGCTTTTATGCAATATCCTGATGGGCTGGGGGCTGGAATTTTCGGTTCTTCTTTTTGAGAATGACCAGGAGAACAGAGTTGCCGAAATACTTAAGGATACCCTCTTCAAGACTGATGGCATGAACAGAAAGATCATCATCAGAATGCCTGAGACAATTTACAATGCCGAAGACCTTTTATCGACACTCGATTTCAAGAATCATATCCTGAAAACCAGGGAAGGCATCACTGTAGCAAACTCAGAATATATAAGAGAGAAGGTTATCCCGAGAAATTTCATGTTTTCACGTTTTCTGACTGATGTAAAAGCAGAATTAGTAAAGATTTCAGATTTTGACGAAGAGACGCAGGAGAATTTCAGGATAGTGGTAGACATGCTTAAGGGATTGAAATAATAAGTGAAAAATTTTGCACTTACTGCATGTTTTTCTATTTTTGTCGCGCCCGAAGAATAAAGAACAAGTCCTCCTTCGCCAAAGCTTCGGGCTTCGTCCGGCGAAATCGGAGGACGAAGGGAGAGATGGGTGAGTGGCTTAAACCAGCAGTTTGCTAAACTGCCGTATGGGTAACTGTACCGGGGGTTCGAATCCCCCTCTCTCCGCAAAGCTTAAATGAATCCCGCGTCAGCGGGGTTATTTATTTTAACGAAACCCTGAAGTCCCGCTTGCGGGAATGAAAGGGTTGAGTGAAAATAAATAAGACCCGGAGGGTTCATTTAAGCTTTGCAGGTTTCCCTCGGAAGGGATCATAAGCGAAGCGAATAATCCCATTTACTCACCCCCCAACCCCCTCTCTGCTAAAGCAAAGAGGGGGCGTAAATCAATGACATATTGAATCTTAACGAAAATAAACAGGTCCGTGAGGGTTTGTTATAGCTTTGCAGGTTCCCTCCAGAAGGGATCATGACCGAACGAAGTGAGGTCATGATCCTAAGACCCGGAGGGTTCATTTAAGCTTTGCAGGTTCTCCCAAAAGGAATCACCGACGGTAATCCTTATCAAAATAAAGTTGCCTAAAGTCATTATTTTATGTAACTTAGGGGCATTATTCAGATAGTAATTAATTGGTAGGTAAAGTTCATTCATAAATTTATTCATGCAATTAATTATGAAAAAGCTGGCCGGATTAAAAAATCTGTATCTGCTGATAATTCTTTCATTTTTTACGCATTTAATATATGCGCAGCAAAGCGTAGATTCAGTAGAAAAAATCTTATCGGGACTGCCTAAAATATCATGGATCAGTCCGTTATCATCAAATTTTATGGTTAAGTCACCCAATATAAATATCAAGGCTACAATTAAAAGTGGTACAGGTTTAAATTCAGTAATGGTATTTATAAATGATGTTTCAGCCGGTGAACCTTTTATGAAGCCTTCCTCAAATATGCCGGGAAGTTTTACCGTTGAAAAATCTTTAACGCTAACTGAGGGTGATAATATCATATATTTTGTGGCTTCCAATAATCTCGGATCAACAACATCCGCGAAAAAATATGTTGCTTATCAACAAGTGCTTAAAACCTATGATTCTACCGCGATAAGCTCAAACGCCGTTCCAGTTATACACTGGACCAGCCCATCGGAACAGCTGACAACCACCAGATCATCTAAGGCAAGTATTAAGGCCTCAATAAGATCTAATATCGGATTAAATTCCGTGATATTATACATAAACGATGTTTCTGCAGGAGAGCCTCAAATGAGTCCTGCCCCAAATAATATAGGGAGCTTTATTGTAGAGAAAACGTTGAACCTTAATCCGGGTGAAAACCGAATATTCCTGGAAGCGTCAAACAATAAAGGAACAATAAAGTCAGATTTAAGGTATTTCGATTACCAGCCTGTGATAAAAGAAACTGACTCTGTCGAATTATCGAAGCCAAATTTGCCAGTGATCTCCTGGACGAATCCAATATGGCAAAATACAACACTCAAATCTTTGGATGTCAGCATTAAAGCAACTGTCAAATCGGTATCCGGTTTAAATTCTGTGGTCCTTTTCTTAAACGGGGTATTATACGGAGAACCGGAAATGAAACCTTCCCCAACGGTACCTGGAAATTTCTATATAACAAAAACCGTCAGGGTAAATCCGGGTGAGAATAATATATATATAATTGCTGCCAATAATCTGGGAGAAACAATATCAGATAAAAGGTTTTTAACATTTCCGTCTGTTGTTACCGCAGCAAAGCAGGTTACAAATCAGGTTGAACAAAAAGCCGGAGATAACACTATTTTAAAACCACCAGATGAAGCACCCTTAATTACCTGGACTAATCCGGTAAATTCAAGTACGGCTCTTAAATCCCCGCTTATAAATATAGCTGCCTCCGTCAAATCAGGTTCGGGATTAAATTCAGTTGTTTTGTATCTGAATGGAACTTCTACCGGTGAAGCAGAAATTGTGCCTTCAACGGAAGGCGATGCCACTTTTAATATTGAAAAAACGATAAACCTTAAAAATGGTGAAAATATAATCTATCTGATAGCCACCAACAGCTCAGGTACAACAAAATCAGAGACCCGTAATCTGACGGCTCCATCGGTTGCTGAAAAGCCTGTTACTACAGCAATTCAAAATGTGCCTGAGACCGTTGAAGCTGCTTCAAAAAAACCAACGGAAATACCTCCCTCAATCACCTGGACAAGTCCCTCCAAGCTTAATACAACCCTGAGCACATCAAACACCATTTTAAGGGCGACCATAAAAACCACTTCAGGATTGAACTCGGTGTTATTGTATATGAATGGTGTTTCAATCGGAGAACCTGATATGAAACCTTCTCCTTCCGTGCCAGGCAGTTTTATAATCGAAAAAACCATAAAATTTGTACCCGGACAAAGCAATGTTTACCTGGAGGCAACCAACAGCGGAGGAACATCCAAGTCGGAAATTCGTTATTTTACAAATCCTTTTGAAGAACCCCCCGTTAATCCTGTAGCCGAAAAAGCAGAACCGGTAAAAACTGAACAGGCAAAAGTTGAATCGGCTCCAAAGCCATTAGCCGGCCCCCCGGTCATTGCCTGGATAAGTCCATCAGCGTCAAAAACAACTATGGACTCATATAATGCAACCGTCAAGGCAAATATTAGATCAGGTTCAGGATTAAATTCTGTTCTGTTATATCTGAATGGTGTTTCAAAGGGAGAAACTGATATAAGATCATCTCCCGATAATCCTGAATCGTTTCTTGTGGAGAAAAATTTGAATTTTGGGCCTGGAGAAAATAATATATACCTTGTTGTGACAGACATTGAGGGGACGACGGCAAAGTCTGAGATTCGCTATTTCAGTAATCCGTCTGCGATCTTACCGGAGATAAATTGGGCAACGCCTGAAAATCCTAATTCCATTGTCGGAGCCGAGAGTTTTGTAATAAGTGCCAGCATTAAATCTCCAACCGATTTAAAGTCTGTTAAACTATATGTGAATGCGGATGTTCAATCTGAAGATAATGTTTTTGACGCTGCCGTAGCAGGTGAGGGTAATTACAACTGGGAAAATTCTGTTCTTCTCAGAAAAGGAGAAAACAGTATTTATATTGTGGCTATGAATGCTGCAGGCAGTACCAGATCGGAAAAGCGGGTGATAAAATTTGAAGAAAATCTGACAGAAAAACGCCTTGCTCTTGTTTTCGGTAATTCACAGTATAGCGACAAACCACCGCTTAAAAATCCTGTTAATGATGCCAACCTTATGGCCGCCACGTTGAAAGAACTGGGCTTTGATGTTATAAAACGGCTGGATGCAAAAAGAGATGAAATGATGGGTGCAATACGTGAGTTCAATGAAAAATTACCCGATTATAGTGTAGCTCTGTTTTATTATGCAGGGCACGGGAACCAGGTAGATGGCAAGAACTACCTTATACCTACCGACGCGGTGCTTGAAAAGCCCGGTGATTGCAAGTTTGAAGCAATAGGTGTTGATTTCATTGTTGAAGAATTTGAAAGATATCCTGATAATACCAATATCGTCATTCTTGATGCCTGCCGTGATAATCCTTTTGCCACCTGGTCGAGGGTAGAGATAGCCGGTTTTAAAACGATATCATTCTCAAGCGGTACAATTATAGTATTTGCCACTTCTGAGGGAGCAACAGCTGCAGATGGCAGAGGCGCCAATGGCTTGTTTACGGAAGTGCTTGTTAAACAGATGCTTGTACCGCAATCCATTTTTAGTGTTGTAATGAAAACGCGAGTCGAGGTAAGAAGATTAAGCAATAATCAGCAAACCCCGATGGAATGGAATAAGCTGAATGGGGATTTTTACTTTAAAAAGTAATTGATAGTTATATCTTTTGGCATTCAGCATTAGCATTTTTGGCAAACAGCGCAGCAAAACAATCCAGTGATTCTCTTTGCAAAAACCTTTTCTTAAAAAAAATCAATAATAAAATGAAGAAACTTATTCTGATCATTATCAGTTCATTGGCTATTAATCAGCTAGCCAATGCTCAAAAAGAGGGCCTTGCCTTTATCGGTCAGGCAGATCTTAAGGCATACATGGAATTCTTTGCATCCGACGATATGGCAGGACGCGAAACAGGTACCACCCAGAATGATATTTCAGCCTTATTTATCAAATCAAACCTTATGCGCCTGAAGGTGAAGCCCAATCCTGAAACAGGAGACTATCTTCAGAAAATTCCTTTGGTCTCATCAAGTATTGATAAGGCAAACAGCTTTCTGAAAATATTAAATTCAAACGGTGAGGTAATAATGTCAACAGATTCTGTGATAAGTCTGATGCCTCCGTCAAAAACCATGGAAGTTACTGGTAATGTTGTCTTTGCAGGTTACGGGTATGAGAATAAAAATACAGGTTATAGTGATTTTGAAGGGATAGATATCAAGGGCAAAATAGTGATTATTATGACCAGGAATCCTGAAGCTGTTAAATCAGGGGCAGGCAAGATGGTCTTTTCAGAACAGCTTGAGAGTATGAAATTTGCTTCGTTGATGATGAGAGGACCGGCAGCTGTGCTTTTTGTATATGACCCAAAGAACAGTTTCCGCGATGCCTATGCTTCGGGAATGGCTGAACTTGTAGGGGGGAATTCGATGTCATTTAAAGGCAGACAGGGTAACTCCCTTCCATTGCAGGTTTTATTCATAACCAGAAATTCAGCAGATAACCTTCTTAAACCTGAAGGCTATAACCTTGAGCAGATGCAGGAACGGATAAGTGCACAGGGCAAGCCTGTTTCGTGCGAGATCACGGGTCTTATGGCTACTGTCAGGACAGCTTTAAAGGAATCAGAAATATCTGCTTCCAATGTTATCGGGATAATTGAAGGTTCTGACCCGGTATTGAAAAATGAATGCATCGTTTATAGCGCGCATTTTGACCATACCGGACTTAATGCAAATGGTGAAGCATATAATGGTGCCGATGACAACGCATCAGGATCGATGACACTTCTTGAAATTGCCGAAGCCTTCACAAACCTGAAACAGAAACCGCTGCGTACAATTGTTTTTGTATGGGTCAATGGTGAAGAAAAGGGTATGCTTGGATCGAGGTATTATACTGAAAACCCTGTGATCCCTATGGAAAAAACTATCGTCGACATAAACCTTGACATGGTAGGCAGGTCTAAAATGGCGGCCGATACGGGCAAATTCTATGGTTATACCCTTGATATTACTCAGCCAGGTGAGATAAATGTGTACACTGGTCATGAAAGCTCTGAATTACTGGAAATAATGAACGCCTCAGCTAAAGCAGCAGGTATCAAGGTCAACGATAAAGGTGCAAAGATAGAAGCCGGAAGCAGCGATCATGCAAGCTTTATAGCAAAAAAAGTTCCTGCACTCTGCTTTAATTCAGGTATTCACAGTGATCTTCACAGGATTGGTGATGATGTTGAGAAAATTGATTTTGACAAGATGGAAAAGTCGGCAAAAATGTGCTTCCTGATAGGGTACAAAATTGCCAGTCAGCAGAAGAGAATGATAGTCGATAATCCCCAATAATTCATTATCTTAGATGGTTATGTTTAAAATTTATTAAAATTTTATTAAAATATTTTATTGTAATGTTCTTAATTAGTAGTATATTCGCACCGTAAAATTTGAAACTCAAACGATTAGTAAATATAAATCGGAAGTTAGTTAAATAAACAAAGTATTAAAAAAGGTTAGAAAAATGAAGAACAAAATTTTAATGGGATTAGCTGCTATCGCAATGGTTGCTGTCCTTGCTAGTTGTGGTAAAAAACCACAGGTTGAAATTGATGCTACAAACGCTGCTATCGCAGCTGCTCAGACTGCTGAAGCTAATGTTTATCTTCCCGCTGAATTTGCAGCTTTACAGGATTCAATGAATGCTATCAACAATGCTATAACTGTGGTTGATGGTAAATTATTCAAGAATTATAAGGACGTTGTTGCTAAGCTTGCTACTACAAAAACACTTGCAGAACAGGTTGTCGCTAATGCAGCCGTTAAAAAAGACGAAATCAAGAAAGAAGCTGAAACTCTTCTTACCGGTATCAAAACAGTTGTTGCTGAAAACGCAAAACTTCTCCCGAAACTCCCAAGGGGTAAGGAAGGTGCTGCAGTTATCGAAGCAATCAAAGCTGACCTCGGTACAGTTGACGCTACAGTTGCTGAAGCACAGGGTCTTTTCGATAAGGGCGCATATATGGATGCTCTTAACAAGATCAAAGCTGCCAACGAAAAAGCTGGAAGCATTAATACAGAAATAAAGGACGTTCTTAAGAAAGCAAGAATCAGGTTCTAATTCCTGAACAATAGTTTGAAATATAAATTCCCCGGGTTTCATCCCGGGGTTTTTTTTGAAGATGAAATAAGTAATTTTCCATGCACAGGGTTTGGAAGCATATATTGGTCATTACTCCCATTGCAATTTTTATTGCTGCAGTGGGATTTCTGATCTTTTATCCGGTCCCTGAGCCTCCGGTAGGTGAAATGGAATTTGCCAGGACATCGATATCTTTGGCCGCCAAAGATAATGCCGGAACATATTCAGAGTCACTTTTTTATGAAGCCAGAAATTACTATGATTCGGCAATGGTCTATTGGCAGAAGGAAAATGGAAATAATATCTATAAAAGAAATTATGAGAAAGTGAGGATCTTCGCCGGACTTGCTGCAAAAAAGGCTAATGAAGCTTCAGATGATTCTGAAAACAATACTTCCAGCATGAATGCCCGCCTGAGTCAGGAAATAAAAGCTCTGAAGGAAACTGATGCCTCACTTACCAGACGTTTTTCCAAATATCCTCTTTCATCCGAAATACGGAACAATATTTCCAGGGGTGAATTGCTTATCACCGAAGCTGAGCTGGACTGGGAAAAAGGCCAGTATATGAAGGCAGAAAGAAAGATCAAAGAGGCCGAACAACTGCTGGTGCCATCGTATGTGTATGCCGATGCAAACATGAGAAGCTATTTCAGATCGTACCCTCAGTGGAAAAGTTGGGCCGACACAACTATAGCAGAATCAAGGCTTAACCAGGATTACTCTATAATTGTCGATAAATATTCAAGAAAAGTTATTGTTTATCTTAACGGTGAAGTGCAATTTTCATATTCAGTGGAACTGGGAAAAAACTGGGTTGGCGACAAGCGTTTAAGAGGGGATAAAGCTACACCGGAAGGAATGTACAAAATAACCAGGATGTTTAAAAGCGACAGCACTAAATATTACAAGGCTCTTCTTCTTGATTATCCGAATGATGAGGACACTGCAATGTTTGTAGCTGCAATTGAAAGAGGATCCCTTCCCCGTTCTGCAAAAATTGGTGGTATGATCGAGATACATGGCAACGGCGGTAAAGGAAGTGACTGGACTGCCGGATGCATAGCACTGAAAGACAGGGAGATGGATAGTCTCTTTAAAATAGTGAAAATTGGGACACCGGTAACTATTATCGGATCAATGTACGACCTGAAACATGTTCTGAAAAGATAATTTACCCAGATGGAAGACGAAATATTGAAAGGTGAAGTATTACAGCCTTCACCTGATCAGAAAGTCATCGAGGATCAGAAGCCTGCTAAAACCTTTTTTATCGCTCTCAAAGTCTTTATCGTTCTGCTGGCACTTTTATTCCTGTTTGTATTTCCCGTTTACCTGGTTCCTGCCCTTATGGAGATCCCCAAAGGAAACAAGACTCTTGTCACAAATTTCCTGACCCTTAAAAAAGATCCTTCATATAAAAAGCAGATTACCCAGCTTAACAGGGATATACAGCGTCTCTCAAGAAAATACAGCAGCTATACTTCAGGTCAGTCTTATATTGTGATAAATACAACAGATAACCTCTTTTATCTTTATAGGAACAAGAAACTCATCAGGGAAGGTCATTGTAGTACCGGAAGCTTTAAGATGCTCAAGACAGAAGAGGGAAGAAGCTGGATATTCAAGACACCCAAAGGTAAGTTCACGATTCAGGGTAAGCAGACAAATCCTGCATGGAGAAGGCCTGACTGGGCTTTTGTTGAGGAAGGTATGCCAGTCCCTGAGCGGCAGGATGATCCGTCAAGGTATGAATACGGCGTTCTCGGCGATTATGCCCTTGCCCTGGGAGATGGCTACCTGATTCACGGGACTATCTATAAAAGATTCCTTGGTATGCCTGTCACTCACGGATGCGTTCGTCTTAATGATGAGGATCTTAAGGCAATTTTCAATACACTCAGCATCGGTTCCAAAGTATATATTTTCTGAAATAGCTTTATAATAAATGGAAACAGAAACAACAAATAAGCAGCAGGTCAGAAAATATGGATTGATCACATTGATCATTATCATCGGCGTATTACTCATCTATTATGCTGTAATGGCAATGATAGCTCCTGCAAAGAAGTATAATGGTTTAAAGGATGAATACGGATATAAGCAGGTTGTTAAAAATTCTATTAATGATACTATTCAGACCGATTCGACGTACCTTGCCTTATTCAGGGAGAAGGCATTCCTTCAGGCAAGGACTTCAATAGCCGAAACTGATTCAATCTACCTTTCCATTAACCTCGTTGACTCTTCAATGGTTCTTGAAATAAGCGGTGTTGCTGTTGCAAGGACGAAGCTGACGAGGATCTCATTAAGCAAGATGTTCCTTGACAGGAACGATTATGTCATCTCATCAATGCTTTCGAAACCTTTTACGATTGAAAGGAACATTGCTTCTATCCCAAAGGAACCACTGATGATCAAAATGGCGCCTAAGGATACATCGGAATTCAAACCTGATATAATACCGGATACTGCAGATTATGAACCTGTTAACTATATTCTGGAGATGAATAACGGTACAGTCATGCATGTCTATCAGGAAGAAAAACTTAATCGCGGAGATCGTTCTCATCTTTTTTTATTTGACCTGCGTTATAGACTTCGGAGTGCATGGAGCACCTTAAAAAGTGTTTTCACTTTCAAAGTGCCTGAGTACCATCCTTATATTAAAGTCAGACTCCCGCGGTCCGATGCAAAGATCATTTACAGGGCACTTCCCGGGCACGGACAAATTGCTGTTTACAGATAAGAAAAATCTTTTCTGCCACACCTGAAAGAAATATCTTCCGTGGCAAGTCGCCCCGTCAGTGACTAATATTTACCCTCTCCTCTGGCACGTGCTTATGCCTGAAGAAAAGGATGAAAAGGATTGCCACTACCAGGGCATAACCTGCAAAGGCGAACCAGATCCCCTTCCAGTAGAATGTCCCGTTTTCCAGGGTAAAGTATTTGTCAATCATGATCCCGCTTATCCTGCTGCCCAGGAAAGCACCGAAGCCGTTAGTCATCATCATGAACAGACCCTGTGCGCTGGCACGTATGTCAGGAGTGCACTGGGTCTCCACGAAGAGAGAACCGGAAATGTTGAAAAAATCAAAAGCCATACCATAAATGATGCATGAGAGGATGATCATCCAAAGCCCTTCAGCCGGATTCCCGAACCCGAATAAACCGAAACGTAGAATCCATGCCACCATGCTCATCAGCATCACCTTCTTTATTCCGAACTTTTTCAGGAAAAAGGGAATGGTAAGAATAAAGAGGGTTTCGGAGATCTGTGAGACTGACATTACTATTGCGGGGTACCTGACAGCGACAAGGTCTTTGAATCTAGGTATGTCGGCGAAATCGTGCAGGAAGGTGTCGCCGTAGGCGTTGGTCAGCTGCAGAGCGCCTCCCAGCAGCATGGCGAAGATAAAGAATAGAGCCATCTTAGTGTTTTTGAAGAGTCTGAACGCATTGAGCCCAAGCTCCTCTGCCAGATTCTTCTTGTGTCCCCTGCCCAGTGGCGGACACTTTGGGAGGGTAAAGGCATATAATCCAAGTAGCAGAGAGGAAGCAGCTGCAACATAGAACTGCATGGGTGAGGTTTCAAACCCCAGAAGGCTCACAACCCATAGAGCCACGATGAAACCTATTGTTCCCCAAACCCTTACCGGCGGGTAATCCTTTATGATGTCCATTCCGCTGTTCTTCATAGAACTGTACGCCACAGTGATTGCCAGGGCCAGTGTGGGCATATAGAACATCATCGTTAGCAACAGCACCCAGAAGAATATGTCAGGATTATTGATGGACGGAATCAGTGAGAGGAGGATGGCTCCTGCAATGTGAAAGATGCCATATAGCTTCTCGGTGTTGACCCACCTGTCTGCAATGATACCGGCAATGGCAGGCATGAATAGCGAAGCCAGACCCATTGTTGAAAAGATGGCTCCAAAATCTGTCCCCGACCAATTTTTGTTCTGAAACCAATATGCTCCAATTGTGAGCAGCCATGATCCCCAGATGAAGAACTGAAGGAAGTTCATTATGATAAGCCGGCCTTTAAGTCCCATAGATTTGGATTATTTGTTACTGTTAATATGCGAAGATAGCATGCTATTCTTAACTACCTAGCCGGTCTGAGAGAATGTTTAAAAAAGGAGGCCCCTTCCGGAGCCCTCAGTCACTTCAAACGCTCAGAATTCCCCGGTGCAACCGGGGGTAAGGTGTAACTATATGATCTTAAGCCCTGAAGGGGCGTAATATAATGAGGATTATGACCTCACTGCGTTCGGTCATGATCCCTGATGGTGGCTCCTGCAACGCCAAAATAAACCCTGACGGGTTTTGTTTATTTTCCCTCAGCCCCTTTTAAAAGCAAGCTTTTAACGGGGCTTCGATAAAACAAACAATCCCGACGGTATCGTCGGGATTTATTTTGGCGTTGCGGAGAGAGGGGGATTCGAACCCCCGGTTCGCCGGAAGGCGAACAACGGTTTTCGAGACCGCCGCATTCGACCGCTCTGCCATCTCTCCTTTAATACTCTAAGCCGCATTGACCACGGCGTCTATCCCGCGAAGCTTTAGCGTAGCGGGACCATCTCTCCATTTGTCCTCCGACTTCGCCGGACGAAGTCCAAAGCTTTAGCGAAGACGGATCTGTTCAAGGCTGCAAATATAATTATTTATAATCAGTGCGATATAACCAGTGGTACTGAAAGAACCCCGGTATTACCCGAGACAATTACTATATAATAACCGGTCTTAAAAGTTGTGACATCCAGCGAAACAGGATTCCCTGAAACCGATCTGTTCATAATGGTCTTCCCGGAGACATTTATTATCTTAATATTATAGGTATCGTTTAGCTGACCAGATAATTCAATTGTTGCTGTTTCACCTGCAGGATTTGGCCAAATCCTTATCATACTCTGTTCTTGGGTAATATCTTTTACATCAACCTGCGAACCCCATATCTGGCTGGCATATGATGTGTTATCAATGAAAGGATTACGGTTTCCCTGGATCAGGTAAACAGCATTGTTACGGTCTGTCTCCTTCTGACTTACCGGGTCAGACAGATCCCATTCCAAAAGCATTTTCAATGCCCAGCTCTTTGGCTGCGATCCAGTAACCATTTCGCTCCCGGGCCAGGAAGCGTCTTCCCCAAAGTACCGTACTGCCATGTAAAAAAAAGATCGTGCGAAATCGCCTTTGTAGGCATTGATCGGCTCAAAGACAGTTCCTGTGTATCCTGAATATGAGTTTGGCCCCAATTTACTTCCATTTGTAGATGTCCATGCAGGTGAAGATGTTATACCAAATGGGAAATTATCACGCTTCCCGTTTACATAACCGTCAGTCGGGTAAAGATGAAACAGATCAGTATACATTGGTTCAACATCCCCACCAAACCAACTCTTTGGAAATGAGTGTTCCCTGTTGTAACAATCTGCTTCACTGTTATAGTTCCCACACTGATTTGTTATGAAGATAAATGTGTATGCCGGAGTTCCCGACGGGATATCGGAATACATATCCCATACATTTCCATCAGATTTTTTATCTGTAGTCTGGAAATCTGTCCACAAGTCCGCATATGATACAGAAGTATGATTATCAATGATGTCATGCAGGGCCTGCTGAAGGGCCGTTCCTGTAAGTCCGGCTGCTGAATCATAGTAACCTGCCGGTTGTCCTGACAGAATAAGTGATACCTGCAGGATAATAATGAGCAGAAGGTAATATTTTAATCTGCTTGCTGCCATTCACTATTTTTCGGCAACAAGTACATTATCCATTTCCCAGGTGGTTGTCTTTGTTGATACTCCACCGGAATAAACCCATGCGACATATATTGTGCTTCCAATATAAGCAGATAGGTCTACTTTACCTGATGAGACAAAAGCACTGTATCCTGATGCAGTCACGGGAGGCCTTGTAAATGAGAGCTCAGTCCAGGTACTGGTCCATGGGGTAGCTGATCCTGTATAATCTGTAGAAACAAACAATTTAAGTGTTGCCCCATTATCATAACCATCGCAGCTTTCGAAGCTTATGTATGGCTTTTTTGCGGTGGATAAGTCGATCTGGGGAGCGATCATCCATGTTATTACTGATGCTTGTCCTGAACCAAATGCCGTAGTCCTGGCGATATGATTGCTGCTTAAAATATATCCTTTCCAGTAGACAGTTCCTGCCTGCAGATAAGCAAGCCATCCAGGGAGGGCATTTACTGTAATTCCGCTACCGAGTGTTGTATAGTCCTGTGATAAATATATAACTGAAGGTATTCCGCACAAGGCACCTACCATGTTGAGGTCAGAAGGATCGCGGAGAAGTATCTGCGTACTGTTGAAGACAGAGGCAACACCCTTTAGGATTCCGTTTCCGGTTGGCATTGTCGTTCCTGAAAAAGTTGCAGCAGATCGGGTATAAACATCAATTTCAGAATCACAATCAGTAAGGACTTTTGTTCCTGAGAATGTACCTGAAGCCATGAACTGGACACCACTAAGTGAAACATATTCAGCCTGATGCTTACCATCAAGGAGTTCATTAATTGTTACATTTACCGGTTCAGGTATTCCGGCTGTCAGGTTAATTACTTCAACTTGTTTTACTGTTGGGGTCAGATCAATGCCACCAAACTGAAGGAGCCCGTTATATAGTGTGAATCCAATACCTCTGCACAGGATCTTGACTTCTGAATTCATTGCAAAGCTGTTAGTTCCGGTAACAGAAAGGCATATTCCGGCAGTGCTGTCCTGGATATAGGCAATAAAATCAGGCACGTTGCCAAGCTCAGGCGTCAGGGTGATTATCCCCTGGATATAAACATTAGTATCAATCGTAACCATCCCGCTGTTGTACATGGCTCTGAGCTCGGCGATGGTAATATGATCGATCACGGGATCAGGTGGCATCACAGGTTCCCTTTCGCATGTAACAAACAGCACTATTGCTGAAAAAATGATCCCACTTAGGTATGCTTTTATTTTCATAGAATTTACGTTTCCGTTATTTAGCCGTTGTAATTAATATATTATCAATTCTATAGCTGGTACTTTCAGTATTGCTTCCGGTATATTTAAAGGCTATAACACACGACTTACCTGATTCCACGGGAAGATTTATATTTCCGGAATTGATGAATGTATTATCAATATCATTCTTCTCGGCAAGAACAGCGTCAATATGGGTCCATGATGCTGTTATAAGATTCTTTCCGGTATAGTTCGTGGAATAAAAGATCTCAAATGGCAGATGTGTTCCCGTATGTGTCCAGTAAGCTTTAGCTGTCTGAAAGGAAAGTACTTTCTGCGTTGAAATTGTCACAGGACGCGTAATCAGCCATGACACCATCGAGGAGAGGTTTGAATTATAACCTGTGGATTGGGCGTAGGTGTTCCCGGAAAAATATTTTGCCTGCCAGGTTCTGTCGCCATACTGTGCAATGTTCTGCCATCCGCTGACCAGTATTTCCGCATTATTTGAGAATGAACTGAAATTCTGGCTTATTGTCTCAACAGGTGTACCAAGATCAGGCACTCCTGGCATGCATCTGTCTTTTGTCAGCTTCACTTCATTAAAATCCCTGATAATGAATTGATAGTCAGAGCTGAAGATGGTAATAATGCCTGTCATTGTCCCATTTTTGTCGGTAATAGTATCACCTGCGAATGCAGAATAACCCGAAGTGCGGACAATTATCTTGTTCTTATTGCAATCCATAAGATCCCTGTTTACAGTAACAGGAGGATCCGATACAATATCAGCATAAGTTTTATTGACAGCATCATCCGTAAACTGGACATTCTTTAGTGTTACCAGTTTTCCGAGGTATGAGGCGCTCTTTGCCTGGGCAATAGTGACCGTATCAGGACGTGTGGAATTATTGACAGATGTCTTTAGAATCTGTTTATCCATATTCATTCCCGAGACTCTGATACTACCGGCATCATTATAAGGAACACCTCCCACCTGCCAGAAATTGCCATAGTCGCCTATATAAAGACCTTTCAGGTTCACAATTACCGAATCACCAATATAGAGGCCGCTGGTAGAATCGAATATCAGCCTTATCCCGCCTGTGGCATCCTGGACAAAAGCTTCCTTATAGAGATTTCCGTCCTTCTTGTCACTGGCTGTAATTATGCCCCTTATTGCCCAGCCATGGGTAATCTCAACCGGCAGGCGGAGGGTATAATCCGATATTGCCAGCTGCCCGGCATAAAGGTCCTTAACCATCCTGACAGTAATAATTGTATCAGGCCTGAACGATACCACCGGCGGATCATCTTCATTATTGTCGATACAGGAGAAAGTTACAACGATCAGTATTAGCAATCCTGTTATATATTTTGATATTTCCATAGTCATTCTTTTAACTCTAAGGTTTTGTCACTTCAAACTCCGAACTTCTTTCTACATTCTTATGCTGAAGTTGATAAAGTAGTTGAATCCATTATAATAGTAGATCTTCGGGTCGAAAAGATCAGGTCTGGCGGCATCATAGCGATACTGTTCATATCCGCCTGTAGATAGGCTCTTATTATTCAGGACATTACTGATATTGGCGCTGATGTTAACATAGATATTTTTGATCTTCCAGGATTTTCCAAAGAAGATATCGAGCAGGAAACCCGGTGATTCCTTAACCTGGAGATCCCAGTAGGGATAATAGCCGGTCTCATCCTTAGTACGTGTAACAGGATTGAAATCGAGATAGATATTATCGTAATAACTGCCTGTTATACTGGCCCACCAGAACTTCGTGGAATTATATTCAACACCGAGTGAAAGTGCTATCTGCGGTGTTCCGCTCTGTCTGAAATACTTTATCCAGACTTCTTCATTCCTGAGGATCTTATTATTGTTGTCCTGGGTTATGGTTATATTCGGATTATTAACCCACAGGTACTGTCCAAGAGCCGCTGCAGCATTTATATTCAAGCCTGTGGTTACCGTAACCTCTGCACCAAGTTCAAGACCATAATTCTCCTTATCGATATTTGTCATGGCATAATTAACCAGTGTCATGAGGTCGTCGTGATAGAAACTCGTAACCTCTGTCTGGTTCATGAAACGTGTATAATAACCTGTTATCCTTCCTTTTACTGTCGGTGATCTGAGTATATAGCTGGCGTCTGCTGAAAGGATCGTCTCTTCCTTAAGACCAGGAGTAACTGAATTGCGGGTTCGTGGTGAAAGGAATGAATTACGCAAGAGCGGCGGATTTGTTGCAATTAGAGTATTGACTGTAATCAGATGCCTTCCTGTTATCCTGTAGTCGCCTCCTGCTTTTACTCCCCATGTCAGGTAATCCATCTTTTCTGAGTCGCCGAAAGAGTTGTCAGGGAAGAGCCCTTTTTTCATGAGCCCTTCTCTCCACATGGAGGTAAACCTTGCATTTCCGCTAAGAAATATTGAATAGCGTTTATTACTGTATTTGCCTGTTCCCCAGAGTGTTGTACCACGCTGGAATGCATAATAATTATTCCCGAAAATATCACCTTCTTTAACGAGATTATTCGGATTGTTAAGGTCGCTCTGCAAGGCATTGGGATCACTCGGAAGGTCGGTTTCTGCAAACTTATCGATGTCGAGCCAGAAATCACCTCCCAGAAGGTCTTTGACAACATTGAAATTATGACCTCTGTAAATATCCACAAGCAATCCTCCGGTCAGATTTATTTTTTCACTTATGTCCCATGAGGCTCTTGTGTTAAACTGAAACTGTGAAAGGTCGTTACGTCTGTCTTCGACAATGTACTTCGATCTGTTCCCTGACACATCATTGCCATTGATCCCCTCGGCATCAGGGATATATGCGAGATTCTTGCGGTTGGCATAATAATAACTGTCCCAGTCAAGATGGCTTTCAGCAGGATCGTTTACCCAGGCCTGAGCGATACGT
This sequence comes from Bacteroidia bacterium, assembly GCA_026391595.1. Lineage (GTDB taxonomy): Bacteria > Bacteroidota > Bacteroidia > Bacteroidales > VadinHA17 > LD21. Next base: position 7,897 of record JAPLDY010000049.1, on the reverse strand, counting down.
ACCGAATCCGCCGGATTGGTATAGTAAGAAGGGAGTTTCTTGTAATAATCGGGTTTCGGATCGAGAGGATCATACCAGTTCAGTGCTGTATAACCGCTTTTTCCGAACCAGTAACCGACTGTTGTCTGAATGTCGAGCTTCTCCGAGGGATTCCAGAAATGGCCAAGGGTAAAGAGAGGCTTGTTGTTGCTGCGTACCCTGGCATTGCGGACTTCATCGTTCTGATAACCCCAGTAAGGATTATAGTAGTTGTCTTTCATTAGATCATAGATCTCCTGTGTTGTCCCTCCTGCCACACCACGTTCATAAATAGCATCGAGAGCAGTCAGATTAAGGCTGTGCCGGCTGTTGAATTTCTTCTCGGCAGAAAGAAAGAATGAGTTGGCATTGTAAAAAGTACCCTTCTCGTAACCATGCTTGCTCCAGCGCCGTGACAGACTCCCGGTGAATGCCCAGTTGTTTTTCATTAGTCCGGTTGAATAAGTCAGCATAACCCTGTTGCCGTAAGTGCGGTTTGATAAAGAATAGACCGCCTTTATTCCGGACCTGTATTCTGAAGCTTTTGTATTTATACGTGTTGCACCGCCTACAGGTTCAAAAAGGAAACCAATAGGTTCCGGGCCTGAAGATACCATTGCACTACGCATCACATCGTTAAGGCCTCCCCAGTTTGACCAGTATGGTGAGCCGGATTCTATATCGTTCATAACGAATCCATTGAGGCTCACGTTGGTATAGTTGGCATCATATCCCCTGGTCCGGAACATTACCGGACCAAAAGTATAAGCTGCAGTGCTCAGGAAAACATCAGCTGTTGAACTCAGGACGCCCTGTACCGACTGGGTCTCAAAACCATCATCCTCAACGCCTTCACTTATGTTGATGGTGAAAAGATCCTGCATCGATCCGGCAGAATTTTTTAGGGCAATGGTACCTGCATCAGTGGTCTCTCCGGATTTCACATCGACTTCAATAACCGCCTGGTCGAAATCTGCGAGATTAAAATAAAGGATATTTCTTCCTTCAGGAAGATTCACAAGGAATGTTCCGTCTTTAATAGTGACTGCTATGACCTTGCCGGTGGCGTCGGTTAATTCGGTGCCAGCGAGACCGGTCTGTTTAGCCTGATCAATAACCTTCCCTTTTAATGCACCCTGCTGGGCAATAGTGGTAATTGAGCAAAAGACAAAGACTAAAAATAAGAAAATCAGTTTGTTAGATCTCATAAAAGATTTTAAAAAGTCTTGATAAATATACTATAATTATTAAAGATTTCTGAGAACCGGCATCATATTTGGAAGCAATACATCTAAGTATTAACTTTACACGCATCAATAAGAACATGATGAAGAAATTGCTGATTATTTCACTGGTATTATTCTCTTTTATCGGACTTAATGCACAGTCTTATAAGGCAGGTCTTATAGCTTTCTATAATCTGGAAAACCTGTTCGACACGATCGATACCGAAGGAGTTCTTGATGAGGAATTCACAGCGGCAGGACTTGACAGATGGACCGGCGATAAGTATCTTCATAAATTGAATAACATGGCTCTTGCAATCTCTCGCATAGGAGAAGATGATGGTTGGAAAGGTGGTCCTGCTGTTCTTGGTGTTGTGGAAATAGAGAACAGGCAGGTGCTGGAGGACCTTATTTCACAACCTGTTCTTAAAGAATCAGGTTACCAGATAGTTCATTACGATTCACCCGATGTCAGAGGTGTGGATGTAGCACTTATTTATCGGGCACGTTTTTTCCGTGTTACATCTTCTACAAGCAACGAACTCAAAATATCTGATGAGAAAGGAGAGAGGATTTTTACACGTGATCAGCTGGTGGTTTCAGGGATATATGATGGAGAGCCGATGCATTTTATAGTTAATCACTGGCCTTCGCGGAGCAGCGGTGAGATGACCACCAGACCAAGGCGTAATGCTGCGGCCGACCTTACACGACATCTGGTAGACAGCCTTCTGGCTATTGACAGGGATGCTAAAATATTTGTCATGGGCGACCTTAACGACGATCCTTCCAACGAGAGCCTCCGCAAGCATCTAAAAGCAGCAGCAGATCCTGAAAACATGAAGGAAGGTGAGATGTTCAATTGCATGTATCCGCTATATAAAAAAGGTATCGGCTCGCTATATTACCGCGACGGACTAAATCTTTTCGACCAGATAGTTATTACGCCTGCACTGGTTGGGAAAGATTACTCGACATACAAATTCTATAAAGCCAGGGTTTTCAACAGCCAGTTCCTGGTTCAAAAGGATGGTCAGTACAAAGGTTATCCTCTGAGAACAATGGTCGGAACGGTATTCCAGGGAGGCTTCAGCGACCACTTCCCGGTTTATGTTCTTATTGTTAAGGATCAGACCAAATAATTCTCAGCTACCGCCTGAAGTCAGCTTTATTCCCACAGGACGGTGATCGGAAATATATATTGAATAATCGGAATAGCATGGGGCTGCTTTGTAAACCAATGTGGTGTCAGCCTTGCTGAACAATTCATTTGTTATCAGGATATGATCGATATGGCTGGGGTAGGAGGGGTACGACCACCAGAGCTGGCTTCCTTTGGCTATCTCCATGTCGGCGAACCTGAAATCTTCAGGATCGTTTATGAAATTCAGGAAAGGATTATCACCAGTACCTATGCCTGTTATGTCGTCGTTAAGGTCGCCAAGAACTATAACTGCATCGTTGGGTCTTGAATTATCAATATAATTCTTGAGCATCTCCGAGGCAATTCTCCGGCTGGTTTCGTTTTCTGAACCGCCGCAGCACTTGAGATGGTTATTTATCAGATAAAGATCAAGATTGGTAGGAGTGTGGTGAATTTTAATCTCAAAGGGCGGCCGGGGGAAGTTTTCCGAATCAGTGAACAATAATCTGGATGATGCATTGTAAATCGAGATCTCCGATACCTTATATATATAAGCAAGATTCCAGTCCGAGTTATTGATGAGGTAGAATAATCCCATATATCCGGGCATCAGATCGAGAAGCTGGTTAAATCCCGCTTCGGATGCCACTTCCTGGAGGGCGTAGACATCGGCATCTATTGTTTTCAGCAGGTTGGCGACAGCAATTACCGAGGTATAGCCGCTTATAGGGAATGTTTCGGTGTTGAATGTTACGATATCGAGGCTCTGGTCCGTTCCCGGGAATGGGATGCATGCAGTGAATATGTCTGAATCTTCCGGAGAGGGAGGTTCAGGAGTTTTACGGCATCCGGTGGGGAGTATGAATAATGCAAAGAGTATAACTAATATTATACGTGATTTCTTCATAAAATGTTTCAAAAAAAGTAACCGCAAAGATCACAAAGCCCGCCTTCACTGACGTTCCGGCGGGTAAATCCCCGCAAAGAGCGCAAAGGTATTAAATATATGTAATTCTCCTTTGCGTGCTTTGCGTCTTTTCTACTTCCCGGTTGCCCGGGAAGTAGCTTTGTGTACTTTGCGGTTAATAATATTAATTATATCCGAAAATAAGTTATGATTTCACAAACCTCTTCACCACTTTACCATTGGCAGTATTGAACCTGATTATGTACATTCCGCGGCGCAGGCTGGCGACAGGTATTTGAATCAACTCATCGCTGCTGGTGTTGATGGTTTTGATCACCTTGCCTGCAGCATCCATTATTTCTATTGACCTTAGATTCGGTACGTTGCTTATATTGAGCACTGAAGTTGCCGGTACAGGGTACATTCTGATCTTGTCGGTGGATGATGTTTTCTCGATACGTGTAGGGAGAATCATAAAATCCACCAGGGTACGACCATATACCTGAACTGTTGTATTATTGAATGTTCCAATGCAGGTCAATTTAATATGGTCCGAAGGGATTATCGAACCGACGATATCGCTTTCGCCTGTAGTAAATGTCCGGAAGGAAATAGTTGTAGTTCCATCCGTAAGATTGGTCCCTGCACCACTGCCAAAAGTCAGGATCCCATTTGCTGAGGGGAAAGTAACATCTGTCAGTTTTATCAGCTCTGATTCATAATTCAGGTAATTTGTATTGTAATCAGTAAGAGTCATCTCGGGCGCTGTAACTGTATTGCCTGATGAGATAACGGCAACAGTTGCTTTATTCGGGACTATTTCAAACACACCATTATAGAAATCTACTTTACCTTCCAGATCTTTAAAGTTGTCGCCTACGGCAAGAACAGTTGTTAAAATTGCCGATGGATCATAAATTAATAAGCCTGCATCGGCATCCTGAGCATATTTCTGGTTACCGGTTGCTCTTTTATAAGTCAGTGTGACCTCTGAACTTAGCTTAACAATATCATCTTTAATGCATTTTGCCCTTAGATCAGTAACACTCGTTGCTACAGGAATGCATGTGAAGATGCCACTTATAGAATTTATTGCCGAATTGCTGGCATCAGATATTTTGATCTTATATTCTGTACCATATGTCAGATTAGCTGGAACTGATAAGCTAAATGTACCAGTTGAAGCTGCAGTACTGGCAACAATATCTGACCAGGACCAGGTTCGGGCTAAATTTACAGACCATACTTCAATCTTTACATTGGTAATATTTGCAGATGTCCAGGTAAGATTTGTGGCAGCTGCTGCATAATAGGTTTCACCACCAACTGGGCTAGTAATAGTAATGGAAGGATCTGTTGATGAAAGCGTTGTGAATGTGACATTTGATCCGGGATTTTCATTCCCGCTTCCGTCTTCGACTGCTGCTACAGCCAGATAATATACCTGCGAGAGATCTAATGGTGATGAAGGAGTTATAGTAATAACTTTCTTTAGTGCATCGATTGTAGCCGTATATGGAACACTAACACCCGAGGCATCTGTCTTTTTAAGAGTTAAAAGAGAGGCTACATTACTATTTGTAATATCTGCACCTGTATTAGTGAGTACACCCTCATCAAAGGTGATAGTTGATAAGTGTCGGGAGCAGTAATAGGAGATCCTACAGCGACATTGTCAAGGTATACCTGCACTTGAGTAGCATCAGTACCATATTTCTGCAGATCGAATTTTAGAACATATTTGCCTGCGTTACCCGAAAGGTCAAGTGATGGAGTAACAATGAATCCTGCGATACTTGCAGTTCCAAGTTTTATTTCTCCTCCGGCTTCATAAATCTTACTGCCGGTCCATCCAGCTATGGTGGTTTTTGTATCCAATGTTCCGGATACATCAGTTGACCCGGGTGAAGCATGTGAACTATTACTGAAACCTGTAAAGTTTTCGGTAAGTACAACTGTCTGTCCTACTGCACTCCGGCCAGGAATGAGAAAAAGAAACAAAACAAATGCTGAAATAATGAGTAGAGTTTTTTTCATATCGTTTAAGTTTAGTTTTTCTGAAAAATTTGAACCTTACAATTTGCGAAAATCTATCCTAAAAGACAAAAAACAATGGAAATTTTAATGAACAATTTTTTAGCTGCTGCCAGTGTCAGCCAGATAAATTCCGGAAGACCGTATTTCAGGACTTCAGTCAGGGATTAGATCGCAAAGCCTTTTGGTTGACTTTAGTTCCCAATCTGTCAATTATCATTGCCAATCAAAATCAAAAATCCTACCTTCGTGAAAAATTAAACCAACCTATACCATAACTAAATTCCAAAATTGTGAAAAATCTGTTTAAGCTATTAATTATTATCGCACTACCGGCAATGACACTTACTTCATGCAAAGATGAACCATTGGTTGACAAATCCAACCCATTCTTCAGCAAATTCGACACTCCCTTCGGGGTGCCGCCCTTCGAAAAAATAATGGCTAAACATTATATGCCTGCTTTCGACACAGGCATGGTATGGGGAAGAAAAGAGATTGAAAAGATTGTTAAAAACAAAAAGTCACCCACGTTTATAAATACAATTGAAACCCTTGACCATAGCGGCGACCTGCTGAGGAAAGTTTCCAGCGTATTCTTCAGCCAGTCAGAAGCAAATACGAACGACTCTTTGCAGAATATAGAGGTTGAAATCTCTCCCAAACTTGCAAAATATTATGATGAGATAAGACTTAATCCGGACCTGTTCGCCAGGATAAAATCCGTCTATGAGAATCAGGCAAAATTCAAGCTTAATGATGAACAGAAATTCATTCTTGACAATCTTTACAAAGAGTTTGTAAGGAATGGTGCAAACCTGAACAAGGAGGATCAGGAGTCACTTAAGAAAATCAATCAGAGACTTTCGGTACTTACGGTAAACTTTGATCAGAATGTTCTCGAAGAGACTAACACTTATAAGCTTTTTGTCGGCAAGGAAGACCTGAAGGGCTTACCTGAATCTCTTATATCTTCAGCTGCTGAGATGGCAAAAGCCTCAGGACAGGAAGGCAAATGGGCCTTTTCGACTCAGCGTCCAAGTATTTTCCCCTTCATAACCTATTCTCCCAGCAGGGATCTCAGAAAGGTGTTATTCACAGCTTATACTATGCGTGGAAATAACGGCAACGGATGTGATAATAATAAGAACCTGGCCGAAATAGTACAACTTCGCGCTGAACATGCTAAACTCCTGGGATACAAGACACATGCCGATCTCGTACTTGAACCCAGGATGGCGAAGAAACCTGAGAATGTATTCAATCTGCTGAACAGCCTTTTTGAGAAGTCCAACAATGTAGCAAAAAAAGAAGTTGTTGAGATGCAGAAGATCATCGACACGGAGAGAGGCAAATTCAAGCTTGAACCGTCCGACTGGTGGTACTATGCTGAGAAGCTGAGAAAGCAAAAGTACGACCTTGACGATAATGAGCTGAGGCCATACTTCAAGTTTGAAAATGTCCGCGACGGAGCATTTGATTGTGCAAACAGGCTGTACGGTATAACATTCACTGAACTGAAAGAGATTCCTCTTCCGCATCCCGATGCCCAGGCTTTTGAAGTTAAGGAGAGCGACGGTTCCCATATCGGCATCCTCTATATGGATTTCTTCACCAGGGAAAGCAAACGACAGGGTGCATGGTGCGGAGGTTACAGAGGTCATCAGGTACTTAAGGGAAAAACCATAACGCCGGTTGTTACAACCGTCTTTAATTTTGCCGGACCAACCGGCGATATGCCAGCCCTTCTGAGCCTTGACGAAGTATCTACCATTTTCCATGAATTCGGACATGCACTTGAAGGCCTGTTCAACAAAAACACGTATAACCAGGTTTTTGTAGCCCAGGATTTTGTAGAACTGCCTTCACAACTAATGGAACATTGGGCCCTTGAACCGGAAATACTTAATATTTATGCCAAACATTTTACGACTGGCGAAGTTATCGAAGGATTACTTCACAAAACTGGGGCTGATTCCGGAAATTGTTTCCCGCTACAGAAGTACCTATTTCACGCATATCACAGGTGGTTACGATGCCGGCTATTACGCTTACACATGGGCTTCCGTGCTCGATAATGACGCCTTTGAAGCCTTCAGGGAAAAGGGAATCTTCGACAAAGCTACTGCTGAATCGTTCCGGAAAAACATCCTCGAGAAGAATGGAATCATGGATGCAATGCAGATGTATGACAATTTCAGAGGCCGGGAACCGGAGATTGGACCACTGTTGACGAACAAGGGACTGCTTTAAAATTGTCCTGCAGGTCTTGCTTTGTCAGCCGAAGCCTTGGCGAAGGCTGGCAGGTCTTACACGACTTGCACGACTTGCATGATCTGTAGGATTACAGGATAGCATGACTTATTTAAAGGCCTTTTCTATTTCATCAAGAGTGCCCCCCAAACGCCTTAAGTACCTTCTCCTTCAGATATTTATATCTTCTCCATCCGGGGATTGCAGTCAATGAAGAAAATCTCACCAACGCCCTTACCGGTTTGAATCCCATTGCATAATGCATTATAAGATAAACAATTGATGCTATAGCGATCATTACTCCGATCATGATGA
>JAPLDY010000225.1 GCA_026391595.1 Bacteroidia bacterium | reverse complement strand
CTGCGAAATCCGACCATTTAAGCTGATGTGAATACCTCCTGTCAAAGATATCCGAGGCAATAATGAAACCCTCCTCGGTGTCGGTCATTGCCTGCATGATCCTGATCTTTTCGCCAGGTTCGTTCTTGGAATAAACCGTTTTATGAATCTGACCTTCATTATTTGCTATAATTGCATTTGCAGCATTCACTATGGTCTGAGTCGACCGGTAATTTTGCTCCAGTTTGAAAAGCTTATAATCAGGATAGTCGTTCTTGAACTCGAGAATATTCTCAATCCTTGCTCCACGGAACGAATATATGCTCTGTGCATCATCGCCAACAACACATAGATTATGGTGGCTTGCAGCAAGCTTTTTGACGATCAGGTACTGAGCATAATTGGTATCCTGGTATTCATCCACGAGGATGTACCTGAATCTCTCCTGGTATGATACGAGAACATCCGGAAAATCCCTGAAGAGAATATTGGTGTTCATAAGAAGGTCGTCAAAATCCATTGCATTTGCCCTGAAGCATCTCGATGTATAAATCTTATAAATATCTGAAAGAAGAGGCATCCTGCTGGCTTTGTCATATTCCTGCATCGAACCATCGGCAGCATACATGCTCGAAGTGATGAGATTGTTTTTTGCATTGGAGATCCTGGCTGAAATTGCACCAGGTTTATAAACATTATCGTCGAGATTGAGCTCCCTTATGATTGTACGGACAAGACTCTTTGCATCGACTGCATCGTAAATGGTGTAATTTGATTTATATCCTAACCTGTCGCCTTCGATCCTCAGCATCCGTGCAAATATTGAGTGAAATGTGCCCATCCACAGGAAACGGGCTATCTCAGGGCCTGCTATTCTTGAGATCCTCTCCTTCATTTCACCTGCAGCCTTGTTGGTGAAGGTAAGTGCGAGGATCTTTCCCGCCTGAACGCCATGCTGAAGGAGTTGTGCAATGCGGTAAGTAAGCACACGTGTTTTGCCAGCACCTGCTCCTGCAATAACGAGTGCCGGTCCGTTGAAGTTGATCACTGCCGCACTCTGGGCTTCGTTTAATTCGTCTAAATAGCTGTTTGTCATTATATTACGGGAGATGCATGCGTTTTTGGCATTGGCAAATTTAATAATAACATGGGTATTCAATAAACAGGTTGAAAAGTAAATTGAGATTATTTATTAACACAGAGAGTGTCGGGAAAATAAGACAAAACACACTGACCGAATCGTCAGGGAGAGTATGTGGGCTTTTTAAAAAGAGTCAATGAATTATTGCCTAATTTCAATTAGATTTGTAACACGACCAACCCAACCTGGAATAGTGACGAAGAAAAAGCTCCTGATAATTAGCATTTCCATATTATTTTGTCTGGGCAGTACAAGTCAGGTAATGAATGATATTTCAAGAAAAGACTTGTTAAAATCAATCGAATACAGCAATCCTTCACTAATATCTCCTCCAGCAGTTAATGCACCGGGGTTTCCAGACCGGAGTTCCGGACTTGATGTTCTCCCGGGATTTAAAAATCCACCTCCCGGCTATGGTGAGGTGCCTTTCTGGTGGTGGAGCGGCGATCCGCTTGATAAAGACCGTTTACTTTGGCAGATAGAAGAACTTCATAAGAAGGGGATTCTCGGGATGCAGATTAACTATATCCACATGGACAGCCCGGGGTGGCCTACATACCCGTCTGACCCGGAAATTTTTTCCGACGAATGGTGGGAGATTTGGAAATATGTTGCCGATGAGGCCGGAAAGCGATCGATGGGAATTGGGATGAGCGGTTATACAATCGACTGGCCCAGGAGCGATAATCTCTTCAATAAACTTATCTATTCTATCCCGGAAATACAAGGACTGGAGCTGCTTGTCGATACTATTATCAGTATAAACGGAGGATCTGCAATTTCTAAGCATCTTTCTGAAAGTACACTGCAGGTATGGGCATATCCAGTGAAAAACGGAAAGATTATTCCAGGAGGTTACTCGCTTACGCCTTTCATTAAAGATCAGATCCTTGAGTGGAAACCCAAGGAGGGTGATTGGGAAATATGGATATACAAGACTAAACGTCAGCCAGGAACACTGAATCCGATACATCCCCTGTCGGGAATTACAGTTATAGAAAAATTCTTTCAGCCCTTTGAAGACCATACCATCGGTAAAACTTCTGAAGGACTTAATTACTTTTTCCAGGATGAACTTCAGTTTGGAGTGGGAAACCTTATATGGACCAATGATCTGAACGAGGTTTTCAAAAAAATGAAGGGGTATGATCTTTTTGAAACCCTGCCCGGAGTTTTCAGAGATGTAGGACCCATAACTGCAAAGGCACGCCTCGACTTTATGGATGTAAAGGTAAGACTTAGTGAGGAACGTTACTTTAAGCCAATTTTCGAATGGCATTGGAGCCGAGGGAAAATTTACGGTTGCGATCCGGAAGGACGGGGGAAAGATCCGGGTGCCTATGGGGATAATTTCCAGGCGATACGATGGTACACTGCTCCCGGACATGATACTCCCTCAGGTAAGGCAGACCTGATAAAGGGAAAGGTTTCAAGTTCTATTGCTGCACTTTACATGCGTCCCAGAGTATGGCTTGAGGGTTATCACAGCCTCGGTTGGGGAGCTACTCCTGAACAGATAATGTTTGCAACAAACGAGAACTATCTGTACGGTTGTAACCTGCTGAACCTGCATGGGCTCTATTACACCACCCATGGAAGTTATTGGGAATGGGCACCCCCATGCTATCACTTCAGGATGCCTTATTGGGATCATATGAATGTTTTCCTTAAATATTTTGAGAGATTATCATACCTGCTGAGCCAGGGAGTTCTTAAAGCTGACATTGCTATAATGTATCCTGTAAGCACTGCTCAGGCGGGAATGGATGAGGATAAAGCAACCTCCCTCGCCTTTAAATCCGGAACAGATCTGTTCAACAATGGATTCGATTTCCTGTTTATGGACGACCAGTCTCTGATAAGATCGGAGGTATCAGATGGCAGGTTAATTGTTTCAGATCAATCTTTTAAAGTGCTTATTCTTCCGTCACTGAAAGCTATCAGGTGGTCAACATTACAAAGAGCGCAAGAGTTTTTCCGGAAAGGAGGAGTAGTGATAGCAGCAGGATCACTGCCCGAAGCCAGCGATCATGCCGGAGCCCTCGATCCCACGCTTGATAGTATTGTTAGGGAACTATTCGGTGTTTCAGCAGCCGAAATGAGAGAAGGTAAAAATCCTTCATTGCAAATCAATAAATCGCATGGGATGAGCCTGTATGTTGAAGATTCAAATCAACTTATTCAGAAAATATGCCAGCTACTTGGTAAACATGTTTATTCTGATCATCCGGTTAAATACATGCATCGTAAGGTTGGCTATAGAGATGTATATATGGTTATGGGTGCCCCTAAAAACTCGTGGTGTACTTTTAATTCATCAGGTATTCCGGAAATATGGGATCCCTGGACTGGAAATACCACACCTCTTAATGATGTAAAAGAAACTCCAGGTGGTACTGATGTGAAAATGCCTCTCGATTCTAATGAGGCACAGATAATAGTTTTCACACCCGGACACGTAAAGTCTTATTTATTATCATCTCAACCATCGTATACATCATCTCAAACGATTTTGGACGGCGATTGGGAGTTTGAACTAAAACCTACGATGGATAACAGATGGGGAGACTTCCGTCTTCCGGTTACTGAACAGATCATTGGAGCGGAAGCAAGGATTTTCAGGTATTCTGAGGAAAAACAAAACTCAAAATGGTATGAGCAACCCGGTTTTGACGATTCAAAATGGGAAAGAGCAACCTATGGATTCGGTCAGAAGTTCTGGAAGCTGGGACCCTTACCGGATGATATAAGTAAGGCAAAGGTAGAACAGGAACTGGCACAGATTCAATCAGTTGATCCTGCAAACCCGGTATACATAAATGGCAGATCTTATTACTGGACACCCTACAGTTTCTCGTGGCGTTATGGATACGAAGGAGATCCAGGCCATGAAGGATACCACGGACTTAAAGAGGAGATTACCGACGAGTTTATCTGCCTTGGGAAACAAACATCAGGTCTTAATGAGACTTTATACAAACTGGAAAAGGAGGGGTCGGTCTATTTTCTCTGGACATCCGCCTTCTCCCAGAATGTAACAAATGTTACAATTGATTCCGGCGGATTGTCTCCCGGATCAGTATATATCGGTGGTAAGAAAATTGACAGATCTTCAAGGATAATTCCATTGCAAACAGGATCCAATCCGATTTTACTTAGATACGATAAACCGGGCAGAGGATATTTTGTGATTTTAAAGGAAAAGAGCACCGCTAATTCAGTCAGAACACCGCTATCAATGAAATGGTGGGATATGAGCGGCAGAGTAACTTTCGATACACGTCCTGCCGAAAAGTCAACAGTCGGTTGGTACAGATTCACGACTCCTCCGGGATTAGCTAGCTTGATAATTCGGGTTAACGGTAAAGCTAAAATCTGGATTGACGGGAAATCCCGAAAATTCAAACAAATTACTTATGCATCCGCTCCGGCGATTCAAGTGGAATTGAAAGATGCTATTCCGGGTAAATCTATTGTTGCAATAAGGGTGGAGCAAACAAGAGGCGATTACAACGGAGCAGCTTTCCCCGAACCTGTTTTACTCACTTGTGAAGATGGTATTGCACAGACGGGTGATTGGTCTCAAGGGTCAGTTCTGGAAAATTATTCGGGAAGTGCCTGGTATAGAAAGAAGATTATTTTATCGGAAGAACAATCAAAATCAGAAGTGATGCTAGTCCTGGGTAATGTTGTTGCAACTGCCGAGATTCATGTAAATGATTCTGTTGCCGGAATATTGGTTACTGCTCCCTGGAAGGTCAATATTACTAAGTGGATCAGAAAAGGAGAGAATAAGATTGAAATACTTGTATATAACACCCTTGCAAACCATTACCTTACAATCCCGACAAAATATAGGGGTGGTTCACTGAAATCAGGATTGATTGGACCTGTTAAGCTGGAATTTAAAACCTACAAATCCTTACATTAATTTCTATCTGAAAAATCAGATCTTATGAAGAAAATACTCCTGTTAATCCTGATTATGGCACAATTTGTCATACAACAGTGTCAGCCTCCTGAATCAAAAGAGGAACGTCTTGAATGGTGGAAAGATGCTAGGTTCGGAATGTTCATCCATTGGGGGCCGGTGAGCCTCAAAGGAACGGAAATAGGATGGTCAAGGGGCAGGGAATGGACTATTGAAGAATATGATTCTCTTTATAAAAAGTTCAATCCTGTAAATTTCAATGCCCTTGAATGGATACGGATTGCAAAAGCCGCAGGGATGAAATACATTGTTTTTACATCAAAGCATCATGACGGATTCTGCATGTGGGACACAAAATACACCGACTACAATATTATGAATTCTCCTTTTAAGAGAGATGTTATGAAAGAACTCGCAGAGGCTTGCAGAAAAGAAGGCATAGCTCTGGGCTTTTATTATTCGACATGCGACTGGCACCATCCTGATTTCCCTCTTACAAGTCCGGGAGGTAGTGTTAAAAGAGAAGTTTCTGATCTGGACAGGTATACAGAATATCTTAAAAATCAATCGGTTGAAATAATTAAAAACTATGGTCCGCTTCTGGTAATGTGGTATGATGTTCCGCAGCAGTTTGATGCTGTCAGGGGACAAGGGGTTATAGACCATATCAGGAAAGTACAGCCCGATATTATTGTTAATAACAGGACTGGAGCAAAGGGTGATTTTGACACGCCTGAACAGAGAGTAGGTAGTTTTCAGATTGACCGTCCCTGGGAAACATGCATGACAATAGGCCGTCAGTGGGCATGGAAACCAGATGATGAAGTAAAAACTCTTGAGCAGTGTCTTCATTCACTTATCCGTTCAGCAGGTGGTGATGGGAACCTTCTTTTTAATGTCGGTCCTACACCTGATGGAATAATAGAACCTCTTCAGGTTGAACGACTTAAAGAGATGGGGCAGTGGCTGAATAAATACGGATATGCAATTTATGGAACAAGGGGAGGTCCTTTCAAGCCTACCGACTGGGGAGTAAGCACAAGAAAGGGGAGCAAAGTATATTTGCATGTTCTCAGGTGGGCAGGCGGAACACAGGTGATCACGTTACCTGATATTAACATTCCAATAAAGAAAGTTATAACAAACGGAAGTGTAAAAACGAAATATATAAAGTCGGATAATGAATACAGGATATTGCTTGAAGAAAAACTGCTTCAACCCGTAAATACGATTATAGAAATTCAATATGAAGATGATATAATGAATGTGGTTCCGGTTGACGTCAGGCCGCAGTCACTTTCGTACATGAAGAGTGTAAACGCTTCTTCTAATATAAAACCTTCATGGATAAACCATGAATGGGTAGATCTGAAATCGGTAAATAATGGTGAATGGTCAGGTAGCTTCTGGAAAGCAGACATAAATGACCGGGAACCATGGATTGAAATAGATCTGGGTAAAATTGAAAAAATCAGGAAAGTTGTTCTTTATGAAAGCGGATCGAATATCACATCATATGAACTCCGGTATAAACAGGGGGAAACCTGGAAGACGATTCATAAGGGAACAACAATAGGCCCAAAGCTTGAGTTAAACATAGGGATAGTTGATATGCAGGTCGCGAGACTATTTATAACATCTTTTTCAGGAATTCCGGGTATTTATGAAATGTTACTTATGCCCTGATTATGTGTGACATGATTATGCAGTCAGAATGTCAGCAGATTTTATTAAACTTGCAGGGTATTATAACAAACACCTCACAGTGTTCGTTTATAAAAAAATTCCTATAGCCTGTGCGTCTTTGGTTCTCAATAATTGTCCTGCTTTTACCGGTATCAATCCTGGCGCAGCTTTCTGCTCCGGGAGCGAAATCGGTCAGACTTACTTCATATCCTTCCTCCCCTGCTGTCAGGGATCAGATCTTCTTTTACTGTAACGCGCTGGGAACAGAAAAAGGAACTCTTACGGCACAGAGACCCGGAGGAACCGGGACATATAATTTCTCCTGGTATAAATGGAATGACGGATCAGGAAGCTTCAGCACCCCCGTCACAACGGCAATAGCTGTTACTTCTTCGACCATAGATAAGCTCGACTGGGGCGGATACAGAGTTAAAATAGATAGTTCAGGAATAACAGTAAAAACTTTGACAGGATGGATCTTTTTCGATCAGCCACCATTAGCGGGAGCTAAACTTGCCAATCCCCTGAAAAACTGCTATTATGTTGCATTGGATGGTGACACTTCCTCAACTGTCAGAGTTTTTTATTACAAAGACCCGGCTAACGGAGCTACTTTACGGATTTATAACAAAATATCTTTTCGTTGGTCTTCAGATCCGACCTCTTTTATCCCGGCTCCGGATGTAAATCTGGATCCTATAATCAGAAATTTTCCGGAAAAACCGATAGTTAACATATATCACCTTCCGATGGAAGACGTTACTTATAAACTGGAGGTAAATAGTCTTGGTTGCAGAAGCGAATCGTCTTTCCTTTATGAATCTATTCATGTAAAAGCTGATGCAAAGCTGGATCCTTTAACAGGTGAAGCGCCACTTGAAGTCTCTTTTACTGACCAATCTGTCAGGGGAGCTAAATATGTCTGGAATTTCGGAGATGGCACAAAGTCAGAATTAGCTGATCCGGAAATTCACACATATTATAAAACAGGATTGTATTACCCAAAACTTGAGATTACAAGTGCATTAGGCTGTGTCGATTCCGTACATCTTGACAGTATATATGTAGAGCCCTCAAAGTTAGATATTCCTAATACCTTTACTCCTAACGGTGATACATGGAACGATTTTTTTAAAGTTGAATCTAAGTCGCTCAGGTTTGTGAGCATGGAAATTTTCTCTCAGTCAGGGCTGAAGGTATATGGTTTCTCAGGTGAAGGTGAGAGCTTGCAAAACTGGCAAGGATGGGACGGCAAGATAAACAACACATCAGTTGAAGCACGTCCGGGTATCTATTACTATATTATCCGCGCCTTCGGCTGGGATGATGTAAAGTATGACAGCAGGAAGTACAGGGGCTTCGTTTATCTCTATCGTTAAAGATTGTCTTGCAGGTCCTGCAGGTCTAGCAGGTCCTGAACTATTTACTCGACTTGCACGACTTACATGACTTGCACGACTTGCATGAC
>JAPLDY010000095.1 GCA_026391595.1 Bacteroidia bacterium | reverse complement strand
CATTCATCAAAGCCGAATCACTGGAACGGGCAGTTTGGAGCGATGTTTTGGTAATGTTGGCCCTGAATCCCAAACGGGCATATCAGAAGGCGTTTGACCCTAAGAGGAATGAATTGGAAATTGACCGTACACTACAAACCATAATGCGATTGGAGTCAGAACTGACTCTGAAAAACAAAGCCCGGAAACGATTGTATGAATTGGAGTCTGTTGATGATGATAAGTTCAATGCCGATGATACCAACCAGCTTCTACATAGAAACAAAGAGCAAATCCTCACGCTCCAAGGGCATCTATCCGAAGCCCAAGACCGCCTCCGGGAATTACGTTCAGAGCAGGACGATGAACGGAAAGCACTAGAATTCTTCACCAACAACCGCAAGCAGTTCGCACAACTCCGTCAAGGCATCAGGAATCTCAGTCTGAAGGATCGCAAGACATTAATTGAGGCTATGCTCAATGAACCCATTCGGATAGACTTTCAGGACTCCGATGAACAACACCCGGAGGATGGCCCAGCTCATGTTCAGGCTGATTATCACCTTCACCTCAATCCTGATGTTCTGCAAAGGTTTATGGATGAGGGCAAGTTAGGTAAAATTGCGCCTAAAGAGTTCCTACAATAATTCCGCCACTCACACTCGAGGAGGCGCTGGAAACTACGAAGATTCACTCTGTTGCAGGCAAGATCGATGACCATACAGCGCTGATGACGAGAAGACCTTTCAGATCACCGCATCATACAATTTCGGATGTGGCGCTCGTGGGCGGCGGCACATTCCCTCAGCCGGGAGAGATATCGCTCGGACATAACGGAGTGCTTTTCCTCGACGAGCTTCCCGAATTCAAACGTTCTGTCCTGGAGGTTATGAGACAGCCTCTCGAAGACAGGGTGATAACCATTTCACGGGCTAAATCAACTGTTGATTATCCTGCTTCATTCATGTTGGTCGCGAGCATGAATCCTTGCCCCTGCGGGTTCCATAATCATCCTGAGAAAGAGTGTATGTGCTCGCCCGGAATGGTGCAAAAGTACCTCAACAGGATCTCCGGGCCGCTGCTCGACAGGATAGATATCCATATCGAGGTTGTTCCGGTAAAATACGACAAGCTGTCAGAGTCCGGTAAAACTGAAAAGTCAGCTATGGTACGCCAGCGAGTGGTAAGGGCAAGAGAGTTACAGGCTGCAAGGTTTGCCTCGATAAAGGGAGTCTATTCAAATGCCCAGATGTCATCGTCAATGCAAAGAAAATTCTGCCAGCTCGATGAGGCAGGAGGAAGACTGCTCAGAACTGCCATGGAACTGAGGGGATTATCGGCACGGGCTTATGACAGGATATTAAAAGTTGCAAGAACTATAGCCGACCTGGGAGATTCAGAGAATATTACTGCTGAACATATCTCGGAAGCAATAAATTACCGTAATCTCGACAGAGAAGGCTGGGCTGGCTGAGTTCGGCTGCGCTCACTCAGACCAGCCCGACTAGACTTACTCAGACCAGCCCGACTAGACTCACTCGGACCGGCCCAGATGTTTTGAAATGGGATTATTTGATAAATGGGATAGATTTATGAGAAGGCTTTATGTATATATCCTGGAATGTGCTGATGATACCTTTTATGTTGGAGTAACTAATAATGTCGGAAGACGGTTTATTGAACATATGACTGGTATAAAAGAGAATTCATACACTTTCAACAGAAGACCTTTGAAATTGGTGTTCTGCAAGGAATTTGACCAGCCAATGAAAGCAATTAAGTATGAGAAACAGGTAAAAGGATGGACAAAAGCTAAAAAAACAGCGCTGATCAATTATGATTTTAAGCTTCTACACGAATTGGCCAAATGTAAAAATGAAACTTCTCATACAAACTACATGGTCAGAGTGAGCGGAACCGAACGATGACCATGAAAGCGAAGCCGAATTCCCTTTGTCCCATCTGTTGTTAATTTTCTCTTTACAAGGCGTTTTCTTTGCAGTCTTGTTAATTTTTGTTAATTTTATATTGTTAAAACCTACCTGATTATCTTGGCATGGACCTCACCCGCAAGATTCGAACCATGTTGATGGAACAACGCCTTATGTTCGTATACAGAGGTGTTGTTACAAATGAGAATTCCATACCACTGCTCATGCTCCTCGAAAAAGAAATGGAGACCTCTGAATTCGGATTTGTCGGCAGAAAAAGGCTTTTTATGTTTGTACTTGAAAGCCTTCAAAACGTTTCAAGGCATAGCAATGGTACTACCCATTCAAATATGTCGCTTGTAGTTTATTCTAAGCAAAACGGAGGATATACTGTCACAACAGGAAATGTAATTTCATCTGCCAATATTGAAGATCTAAAAAGACGTCTCGACGAAATAAACAATCTGCAAACGGAAGAAATAAGAAACGTTTACCGGCAAATGCTCAATAATTCTGAATTCAGCAACAAGGGAGGAGCAGGTCTGGGGCTCATAGAAATGGCCAAAAAAACAGGGAACAAGCTCGATTATGACTTTCTGCAGCTGGATGACCGGAATTCCTATTTCATCCTTAGCAAGACAGTCAATTCAGAAGGAGTAGGAGTTCATTATGTGAGCAGTGAAAAACCTTTCCGTGGTAAGGCGGTAGCACAGCTCGAAAGAATAATGGCAGATAACAATTTGTACCTTCTCTGGTCAGGCCATATAACACCAGATGTAGGTAAAGAGGTTATTTCGTTTACCGAGGCAAAGCTTTCCGAAGACGATGTTGAGGCAAACCTGAGGAGAAGAGTATTCAGCATCCTTGTAGAGATAATTGAGAACGTTGCAAAATACAGCCCGGGAAGAGAACCCGAGGAAAAGTTCGGTATGCCTGTTGCCATGATAAGATTTGAAAATAAAACCTATTCACTTACAACGGGCAACCTGATCCTTAATGATAACGTCTCTCATCTGAAAGAAAAACTCGAACTGATCAATCAATACGATAAGGTAGGCCTCAAGGAGTTATTCAGAAAATCGCTTTCAGGACAAACGGATAATTCAGACAGTACCGGTAATATGGGGCTTATCGATATGGCAAGGAAATCAGGAAGCAAACTGGCTTATGAATTTGAAAAAATAAACGACCAGTATTCCTATTACACTCTGACAGTGAAGGTCGAGGAAAAAGCTCTCTAACTAAACATTTTGAGGATCAGGGCGTTGCAATTCCATTCAGCATAGCTGCTGTGTTTTATCCAGTCGCCAAGAAAGACGATTTCACCTTCATCTTTCATTTTGTATGTCATTGCCAGATGACGATGTCCGAAAATAAAATAATCCATCTTCCCCTTTTCCGAGACAGAAGCAGCATACCTGATAAGATCTTCCTTTTTTTCACCCAGGAATTCAAGCGAAATTCCCTTTCCGAGCCTTGAGTTCAGGGACCACCAGTGACCAAAACCCACACCTATTGAAGGATGCATGGCAGAGTAAAGAACCCTGAGTGGCTTGTTATGGAATATCCAAAGAAGAATTTTGTAACCGGTGCTTGTTGAGCCAAGCCCCTCACCATGGGCCAGATGAAATTTTTTGCCATTGAAAGAAGTCGTCAGCGGGCCTGTATGTATAATGACTCCGCACTCTTTTGACAGATAGTCACCGATCCACATGTCATGATTCCCAGTGAAGAAATGAACAGGTATGCCTGAGTCCGTGATTGAAGCAACCTTGCCGAGAAATCTCGTGAATCCGCGGGGTACAACAAGCTTATATTCCCACCAGAAGTCAAAAATATCACCGAGCAGGTATATCTCTTCAGCCTCAGGAGTTATGCTGTCAAGCCATGCGACAATTTTCTTCTCACGCTCAAGCGGCGAAATGCCTGCATTGAGTCCCAGATGAAAATCAGAAGCGAAGAATATTTTCCCGGAGCCGGCCACTCTTGACATCAGTTCTGGAATAATTGTGATAGTTTAAGCTGCAGGGTTTTGCCATGCAGGTTTGACGCAATAATATTTCCATCAGGGTCAAACAGGAAATTAGCAGGGATATTTCTTATATTAAAGAGAACTGCGGACCGCTGGTTTTCAGGATCTTCCTCCCTGGTGCTTATCCAGGGAAGCTCATCGAATTTAACTGCAGTCTTCCATTTTGTTTCGTCGCTGTCGAGACTTATCTGATAGATCTCGAATCCCTTTTTGTAGTAGATCCTGTAAAACTCCTTGAGCTGAAGGTTCTCAGTGATGCATTCCCTCGATTCTGACGACCAGAAAGCAAGAAGAACATATTTACCCCTTAATGATGATAAAGCAACTTTTCTTCCATTGATATCCTTTAAAACAGGATCGAGTTTTGATTCAGGGAGATTTTCAAACATCTGATTAATCTTAATGGAATTAAATTGTTTCATCCCCTCCTCAAAAGACTTCACCAGAGCCTTCGTATGTCTGGAATCAGGATAATGGCGTGTTAATGAGTCAGAAACAATTTTTAAATACTGAAGGTCACGGGGTTCATAAAGCACATAAGTCTCATCATTCAGTTTCTGGTAAAGGGATTTTATAGAAGCAAGCGAATTGATATTGTTAATTATGAATTCAATATTGTATCGTCTCTGCGCTTTGACCAGTTCAACAACCTTCTTGTTAATCCTTGTTTCTACTGTATCGAACCCCGGCTCCTTTAGGGCTTTTTCAAAGACAACATTAAGGGAGTCCAGCTTCTTCCTGGTATCAAGCAGCTTAAAATCAAGCATCTGCACGAGTTCAGAACCTTTAGATCCCTCAACGGTATAATTGTTATAAAGATTATCATTCGCAAATGTAAGGTTGATTGTCTCCCCTGGTTCTGCAAGGAGAGTCATAAAGTTCGAAGATGAGAAGCCAAGCTGGTAAAAATCCGGTTCGGCAGCTTTGACCCTGATCTTGAAATTTCCCTTACTGCTGATCTTTGCAGAGTCGATGAATTCAATATTGTTAATATCTATTTTATTGATGGTAATGTACTCCCGCTGACTTTTATTTATCGATCCTTTTACAATAACTATATCATTGTTCTTACATCCGAAAAGTAAGATCAGAGGGAATATCAGGATCAGGATTTTCTTCATTGCTGGATAATTAAATAAGCTAAAGTGAAATTATGGTATTATCAATTATTGAATAATTCAGAAAGTTTTTTCTGTAGCATTTCTCCGCGCAGATTAGTGGCAATTATCCGTCCTTCCCTGTCGAGAAGTAAATTGGTCGGTATTTGTTCCAGTTCATATAAAGGAACAACAACCGACTGCCAGTATCTGAGGTCGCTTACATGGATCCACCTTTCCAGATGGTCATCCTGTATGCCTTTAAGCCATGCTTCTCTGGTTTTGTCAAGCGATACCTGGTAAATCTGAAATCCTTTGTTGTGATACAATTTATATGCATTTGCCAGGTTTGGATTTTCGTCACGGCATGGTTTACACCACGATGCCCAGAAATCGAGTAACACAATATCACCTCTTGTCGAAGATAGCTTTATAGTATCGCCTTCAGTATCAGGGAGGGCGATTTCAGGTGCTTCGATTGCCTCATTTTGAACCGGCGATCTGAGCTTCTGTGCAGCAATATCTGATTTTAAACCCTGAACCTGCTCATGCAATGATTTAACGGGTTCATAATCAGGATATAACAAAGATAAAGAGGAGTCGACCTTAATGAAATATTCCAGATCTTTTTCAGGGTGAAGTATATATTCACCAGGTGCTACCTGCTGATACAATGCAACCAGGCTAACCAATGATTTAAGGTTATCATCGATATATTTCTTTGTATAGGCGTTTAAATCGTCAAGCTGCAGCTGTGCCAGGCTATCGAGCCTGTCCATTACGGCAGCCAGTTGTTCAGCGCCAAGATTCTCGATGTACACCATCAGCTCAGTACCGTTTGATCCTGTTATTGAAGAAGGATAATTAAGCGAGTCGCGGTAAGCTTTTACATATATATTCTGCCCCGGTTCGAGGAGCATCGTAAGAAAATTGGTTTCATCCGTCTTGATAAGGTAAAATGAGGGGGATTCGACTCTCCTGCTAAAAGAAAATGTACCATCATCCTTTATAATTGAAGAGTCAATGGTTATAAGCTCGGTTGACTTAAGCTCATCGAGGTACAAATATTCCTTGGTTGAGGTACCTGAAAGTTTGCCATTAATTTCAATATTATTATTTTTACAGCCTGCAATAATCAGAGCGGCCAATAACAGGAAAGGAACTTTTTTAATCATCAAACGACAGATTAATTATTAATCTTTTAAAATTATTGAACTGCAAAGTTATTCATTTTTTCCACCGGCAGGCAAGAGGCAAAAACTAATAATTTTCTCCACCCTGCCCGGCAGGTTTGTAATGTTGAATAAAAATAGCTATCTTAATAGGCTTTTTTAAAGCGATACAAATTGTAATTATATGAGTTACATCAAGTTCGAAAAAGGACAAATTGTAAATCTGGAATATTCCCTTGGGCGGGAAATGTTAAGGACAAACAGGGCCGGATCCTATGCATCAACAACCATAGTAGAGTGTAATACACGCAAATACCATGGGCTTCTTGTTTGCCCTGTCGATGAGCTTGGCGGCGGCAGATTTGTGCTGCTCTCCTCTCTTGATGTCACAGTGTTAAATAATAATCAGAGCTTTAATATAGGGATCCGGAAATATAAAAACGACTATTTCAGTCCAAAAGGGCATAAATATATCGAGGACTTTGCAACTGAGATCATTCCGATGCGTATTTTCAGGGTAGGTAATGTTCTTCTTAAGATGGAGCGGCTCCTGGTTCATTATGAGGAACAGCTGCTGGTAAGGTATACAGTCCTTGAAGCCTCTGAAAAAATGAAACTCCAGGTTAGACCGTTCCTGGCATACAGGAGCATTCATGAGCTTACTCATGCCAACCTGGCAGCAAATACTAAAATTGAGCCTGTCAGGAACGGCATAAGATCAAAATTATATGACGGATTCCCTTCGTTGCATATGCAATTTTCCACAAAAGCCGAATTTGTTCATGTTCCCGACTGGTACCTCGGTGTCGAATATCTGGAGGAACAAAAAAGAGGATATGATTATTCGGAAGATCTCTTTACCCCGGGTTTCTTTGAACTAGATGCAAAGAAAGGAGATGTTATAATATTCTCCGCCTCTACAAAAGAGGAGAGCCCTGCTGGTCTCAATTCGAAATTCGAAAAGAACATTTCAGGCAAGATACCGCGTGATAATTATGTCGACTGCCTGAGGAATGCAGCCCAGCAGTTCGTTGAAAAAAGGGGAGGTGACACACTTATTATAGCAGGCTATCCATGGTTTGGATCCTGGGGAAGGGATACATTCATCTCACTTCCCGGTCTTGCTCTTGCTCGTCGCAAAATTGCACTCTATGGTGATGTTTTCGATACTCAGGTGAAGAGAATGAAAGACGGATTGTTCCCGAACATGGGAACGAAAGGCAGTTATGCGTTTAATTCAGTTGATGCCCCTCTCTGGTTCTTCTGGGCTCTTCAGCAATATGTACTAAGCGGCGGTTCAGATTACCGCAAACGCTACGGAGAAGCTGCAAAATCTGTCCTTAATTCTTATAAAAACGGAACGGGTTACAATATTCACATGAGGGATAATGGACTAATATACGCAGATGCTCCGGGGAAAGCCCTTACCTGGATGGATGCTGTTGTAAATGGAGTTCCGGTAACACCAAGACGCGGTTATGATGTAGAGATAAATGCCCTGTGGTACAACGCAATCTGTTTTACCCTTCAGATGGCAAAAGAAGAAAAGGATAAAAATTTTATTAAAGAATATGAACATCTTCCGGAGCTTATTAAAAATTCGTTCATTGAATTATTCTGGGATGAGAAAACCGGGTACCTGGCCGATTATGTGAATGATGAAGAAGGAAAAAACTTCTTTAAAAGGCCTAATATGGTTATTGCTGTCTCTCTTCCGTATTCAATGCTCAGTAAGGAACAGATGAAAAAAGTGCTCGATGTTGCAGATAAAGAGCTTGTTACACCAAGAGGACTCAGAACGCTTTCTCCCGGAAATAAGTTTTACAAGGGCATCTACTGCGGTAACCAGGAGACAAGGGATAGTTCCTATCACCAGGGAACTGTATGGCCATGGCTTCTTGGACCATTCTGCGAAGGATGGCTTAAGGTATATGGCAAACAAGGCGTTCAGAAGGTAAAGAACCTGGTATTCGGACTGGAAGAATGTATGAGTGAACATGGTATATCAACACTTTCGGAAATACATGACGGGGATCCGCCTCATACACCACGTGGAGCTATTTCCCAGGCATGGAGCGTTGGTGAAGTATTGAGGATCATAGAATTGCTGGAGAACGATTATTCTAATTTGTAAAACAGGCGGCATATGCGTGTGTTAATGTTCGGATGGGAGTTTCCGCCACATATTTCGGGCGGATTGGGAACAGCCAGCTATGGTTTGACTAAGGGCATGGCCACACTTGATGACCTGGAGGTGATATTTGTGGTTCCAAAAGCGTGGGGAGATGAAGATCAGAGTGTAGTGAGACTGGTAGGCGCAAACAAGGTTCCAGTGTCTTTCAAGCAAATTTACTATAAGGGTACAAGAAGATCTGTTGAAAAAATTGAAGTCTCATCCAAGATAATCCCTTATACTGATCCTGAAGATTTCTGGAGAGTGACCAGGTCAGAGGTTACCGGGCATAAGCTCTTCGTCCGGACTAACAAAAAAGGAATGGTAGACTTCTCAGGAAAGTACGACGGCAACCTGCTGGATGAGATCTATAAATATTCCATTGTTGCCTCAGTCATTGCCGAGGAGAATGAATTCGACGTTATCCATGCTCACGACTGGCTTGCCTATCCTGCTGGAATTGCGGCTATGGAGGTCTCAGGGAAACCCCTGGTGATCCATGTACATGCTACGGATTTTGACAGGAGCGGAGGCAATGTAAATCCTGATGTATATCGTATTGAAAAGAGCGGGATGGATGCAGCATCCAAAATAATAACCGTAAGCAATCTCACAAGAGACATTGTAATAAATAAATACAATATTCATCCCGATAAGGTTGAGACAGTTTATAATGCTGTTGAACCTGTCCATTTCACCGAAGATGTTGTTGTAAGCAAGGGTTTTGATGAAAAGGTTGTAACCTTTCTGGGAAGGATAACTCTCCAGAAAGGTCCGGAATATTTTATCGAAGCTGCTTATAAGGTTCTCAAAGTGATGGATAATGTCAGATTCGTTATGGCCGGCTCAGGCGATATGATGGAAAGGATGATGAGACGGGCAGCCTCACTCAGAATAACTGACCGTTTTCACTTCACGGGATTCCTGAGGGGGAAGGATGTTTTTACAATGCTTACAATGAGCGATGTTTATATAATGCCTTCAGTATCAGAGCCTTTTGGCATCTCTCCGCTTGAAGCTATGCAATCGAATGTTCCTGTAATTATCAGCAAGCAGTCGGGAGTGGCTGAGATACTGACACATGCAGTAAAAACCGACTTCTGGGACATTGATGCGATGGCCGATGCCATTTATGGAATCCTTAATTACCCTGCCCTGTCCAACATGTTCATTAAAAACGGCAAGGAAGAAGTAATACGGCTTAAATGGGATAATTCAGCAAGGCATGTGAAGGATATATATGAAAGAGTCATTTGGCATAAATAATATTACAATATGAGTGCAGCAGGCAAAAAAGCAATTTGCTTTTATTTTCAGGTTCATCAGCCTTTCAGGCTAAAACGATACAGGTTTTTTGACCTGGGGCATGATCATTACTATTATGACGACTTCTCCAACGAATCGATTATGAGAAAAGTGGCAGAGAAATGCTATCTGCCTGCCAACAAAATAATCCTTGACCTTATCCAGAGGCATAAGGGAAAGTTCAAAGTCACTTTTTCCCTTTCCGGGATAGTCATAAACCAGTTCAGACTTTATGCTCCTGAAGTCCTTGATTCTTTTAAACAGCTTGCTGAGACAGGCATGGTCGAATTCCTTGCCGAAACCGATTCACACTCACTCTCTTCACTTAAAAGCAAAACCCAGTTTGAACACCAGGTCGAACTGCACAGGCAAATGATGCGTGACTATCTTGGTGTTGAGACTACTTCTTTCCGGAACACAGAGCTTATCTACTCCGACCAGATAGGAGCATGGATCGCTGATATGGGTTTCAAATCAATGCTCACCGAAGGAGCCAAGCATGTCCTTGGATGGAAGAGCCCGAATTACCTGTATTGCAATGCTATAAATCCCCGGCTGAAAGTGCTGCTCAGAAATTTTGTGCTGAGCGACGATATTGCATTCAGGTTTTCGAACAAGCAGTGGAGCGCATGGCCGCTGACTGCCGACAAATATGCCACATGGCTCAACAAACTTGCACCTAAAAGCGAGCTGATAAATATTTTTCTCGACTACGAAACATTTGGCGAACATAACTGGAAAGAAACCGGAATATTTGACTTTCTTCAGCATCTGCCAGGTGCTATTCTGAAGAAGACACCCTTTAAGTTCATGACCCCTTCAGAAGTTGCCGATGCTCTCCAGCCTGTATCTGCCATAAGCATTCCTTCTCCAATTTCCTGGGCTGATGAAGAAAGAGATATCACAGCCTGGCTTGGTAACGAACTGCAGGTTGCAGCTCTCGACAAGGTTTATGAATTGGCCGACAGGGTAAGAAGATGCAACGACGAGTTGATTAACAAAGACTGGGAATACCTGCAGTCAAGCGACCATTTTTATTATATGGCGACCAAATTCTTTTCTGATGGTGCTGTTCATGCTTATTTCAACCCTTATGATACGCCTTATGATGCTTTCATGAACTATATGAATGTGCTCAGCGATTTTGAAATAAGAGTTAAAAGATGCTTCCCGGCAACTAGCGAACAGGAGCAGGTAGCAAAGCTGGAGGCCACTATAAGGGATAAGGAACTGATCATCGAAAAACAGGCAACTGAAATAGAAAGACTCTCTAAGAAGCCTGAAAAAATCACTAAGCGCGGACGTCCTGCTGTAAAAAAAGAAGCACAACCTTCATTGAAGGAGCTTGCAGCCAAACTGGCTAAGACAAGCCTGAAAAAGCCTGCAGTTAAAAAAACTGCAGGAACAACGAAAAGCAAACCTAAAACGACAAGAAAAACTACTTCCGGAAAAGCTCCTGCAAAAAAAACTACTGCTAAGAAGAGCATTAAAAGGGTCAGGAAAACAAAGGAATAGCATCTTGAAAATCAATACTTAATCATTATCTGAAAATGAAGGTTGAATTTATTTTTGAAACCAGTTGGGAAGTCTGCAATAAAGTTGGCGGGATCCATACTGTAATTTCAACAAAAGCACTGAACATTGTTGAACAAATTGGCGACAATTACATACTTATTGGACCGGACGTGTGGAGGGAAGATGTAAAAAATCCGGAATTCATTCCTGATGAATCCCTCTTTTCAGAATGGAAAGCCAGAGCTTCTTCTGAAGGTTTGAGAGTGAAAACCGGTCGATGGAATATTTCCGGAAAACCAATCGTAATGCTTATTGATTTCACCCCTTATTTTGGTCAGCAAAATGAGATATTTGCAAAATTCTGGGAGACATATAAGCTTGACAGTATCTCGGGTCAGTGGGATTATGTTGAACCTGCTCTTTTCGGATATGCAGCCGGCAAGCTTATCGAAAGCTTCACCACATTCTATCACGAATATAATAACATAGTAGCTCAGTTCCATGAATGGATGACAGGTACCGCGATCCTTTACCTGAAGAAACAGGCACCATGGATCACAACCTCCTTTACCACACACGCAACGGTGCTTGGACGTTGCGTAGCTGGCAACAACAGGCCTCTGTACGGGAAAATGAAAGAATATATTCCCTCGCAGGTTGCACGTGAATTCAACGTTGTTGCAAAACAGTCCCTCGAAAAAATATCGGCAGCCGAAGCAGATGTCTTTACCACAGTTAGCGGCATTACTTCAAAAGAGTGCAGCCATTTTCTTGGAAAGGATGTCGACATTGTAACCCCGAATGGCTTTGAGGATTCCTTCGTGCCTCCTGCTGATGCTTTTGATGAAAGAAGAAAGACAGCGAGGGAAAAACTTAAAAGTGTTGCTGAAGCTGTTCTCGGTTATAAGCTTCCGGACGACTCTGTTCTTATTGCCAACAGTGGCAGGTATGAATTCAGGAATAAGGGAGTCGATATTTTTATTGATTCACTTGGAGAACTGAACAGGAAAGAAAAGCTGAACAGGCAATGCGTTGCTTTTATCCTGATGCCTGCATATCATAAAGGTCCGCGCCAGGATGTTGTTGATATACTATACAATAACGGACCGGCAAACGGCGGGGATAAGTATCTGACCCACAGCCTTCATTATCCGGGAACCGACCCGGTTCTCCAAAGAATAAGTTCCAATAATATTGATAATGATGAAAAATCACAGGTCAAGTTAATCTTTGTCCCTTCCTACCTCAATGGCAACGACGGTATATTCAACATGCCATACTATGACCTTCTCATCGGATTCGATCTCTCAGTTTTCCCGTCATATTATGAGCCCTGGGGATATACACCGCTGGAAAGCCTTATGTTCTCTATTCCGACAGTCACAACCTCTCTTTCCGGATTCGGTTTATGGGTCAGGGATTATTTCAAGAATCCGGGTAATGGCATAGCAGTAATCGAAAGGACTGATGATAATGAGAAGAAAGTAGTAAGCGAAATAAAGGAATTCATGGCCATGTTTATTGGCCTGAACGAAGGTGAAATAAAGGAGGCAAGAGCCAAAGCACACGAGATATCACGCATAGCAATGTGGGACTCTCTTGTCAGGCATTATTTCACCGCTTATGAAATGGCCCTCGAAAAAAGCGGTGACAGAAGAGAAGAACCTCGTGAATTCATCGGATTTGTTGAAGCTCCGGGTGTTCCGGTACGCAAACCACACCAGGTTCCTGTGTGGAAAGATATATATGTCCAAAGTGATGTTCCGGAAAAACTGGTTTCGCTCAAGGAATTGACCAATAACCTGTGGTGGTCATGGAATGTGGAAGCTGAAGCATTATTTAAGCGGATGGATCCGTCACTCTGGGAAGAAGTTAAGCATAACCCGAAACTTCTCATCGAGAAAATCGACTATAAGAGACTCCTGGTACTTGAAGACGATGAAGAATTTGTTGCCGACCTGTCAAAAGTGACAACCGCATTCAGGGATTATATTACACGTCCCGACGATCCGGAAAAACCAACGATCGCATATTTCAGCATGGAATTCGGAATTCATCAATGTCTGAAGATATATTCCGGCGGGCTTGGAATTCTTGCAGGCGATTATCTGAAGGAAGCGAGTGACTCAAATATTCATATTATCGGAATAGGCCTTCTTTACAGGTATGGCTATTTCAGACAAAAACTGGGCCCAAAAGGTGAACAACTTGCCATATATGAAGCAGAAGAGTTCTCAAGACTGCCAATTAATCCCGTAAAGGATGCTGATGGCAACCACCTTTCTGTCAGCCTGGTTTGGCCGGGAAGAACTATCAAGATCCGCGTCTGGGAAGCCAGGGTAGGCAAGGTCAGCCTCGTCCTGCTCGATACCGATTTTGATGACAATTCTCCTGAAGACCGGACAGTTACCCACCACCTGTACGGAGGCGACATTGAAAACCGGTTGAGACAGGAGCTTATTCTCGGCATCGGAGGCATCAGGGCACTGGTGGCCATGGGACTTAAGCCCGATGTCTACCATAGCAATGAAGGCCATTCGGCATTCATCAGCCTCGAAAGACTCAGAACAATGATTGAAGAGAACCATCTCACGTTTACCCAGGCACAGGAAGCGGTCAGAGCATCAACACTCTTCACGACACATACACCTGTGCCTGCAGGACATGACGCTTTTGAGGAAGATATGCTCAGAAAATATATTTCTCATTATTCCAGCCGTTTGAATATACCCTGGGAAGAGCTTATGGCGCTGGGCAGGTGTGAAGGCGACATAGACAGGAAATTTAACATGAGCTACCTGGCAACACGCATGTCGCAGGAAGTAAATGGTGTAAGCAAGCTTCACGGCGAAGTGAGCCAGGGAATGTTCAACAAACTCTGGCCCGGATATCTTAAGGAAGAGTTGTTCATTTCTTATGTAACCAACGGCGTTCACCATCCTTCCTGGACAGCTCCCGAGTGGAAAGAAGTGTACAGGGAAATTACCGGAACAGATAATTTCGACCAGACCAACAGGCAATTGTGGGAAAAACTTTACAATGTTGACGACAAAAGGATCTACGACATCAAGAAAGGCCTTAAAAAATCCCTGTTTGAGAACATAAGGAAAAGGCTTCAATCCGATATGATGGAACGGCATGTCAGTCCCAGGACTCTTATGAATATCAGCAGTCATCTCGACGAAAAAGCGCTGACAATAGGCTTCGCCCGTCGCTTTGCCACCTATAAGAGGGCTACACTTCTATTCAGGGACCTTGACAGGCTTGCCCGGATTGTAAATAATCCTGATAAACCTGTTCAGTTCATTTATGCAGGCAAGGCCCATCCGCATGACGGGGGAGGCCAGGACCTCATTAAGAGAATACTGGAGATTTCACAAATGCCGCAGTTCACCGGCAAAGTAATTTTCCTTGAAAACTATGATATTGAGCTTGCAAAATACCTTGTCAGGGGTGTCGATATATGGCTGAATACTCCCACGAGGCCTATGGAGGCATCAGGAACAAGCGGTGAAAAGGCAGTAATGAACGGCACTATTCATTTCAGCGTTCTCGACGGTTGG
Source organism: Bacteroidia bacterium (assembly GCA_026391595.1). GTDB lineage: Bacteria > Bacteroidota > Bacteroidia > Bacteroidales > VadinHA17 > LD21. The sequence continues at coordinate 17,029 of JAPLDY010000095.1, read as the reverse complement.
TGGGTTGAAGGATACAGGGCTTATGCAGGCTGGGCACTCCCTAAGAAAAGATCGTTTACCAACCAGGAGCTCCAGGATGATGTTGATGCAGAGACCATCTATAATATGCTCGAATATGAGATCATCCCGGCTTACTACTCATTTAATGACCAGGGTGTTCCGGTGGAATGGGTGAGCCTCATCAAGAACACCATGACTAAAATCGCTCCGGAGTTCACTATGAAACGTCAGCTTGATGACTATTACGAAAAATACTATTTCAAGCTTTTCAACCGGAGCAAATATCTTATTGCCGACAATTTTGAAAAGGCAAAAGAGATGGCTGCATGGAAAAAGACCATGAAAGACGAGTGGGATAATATTGAAGTTCTGAACTACAGCTTTGAGAAACCCGGAGAGAACATATATCATTCAGGTCACGATTACAAGGCAGAGATAGCACTAAATGTCCATAAAATACCAAAGGAAAATGTAGGTGTTGAGTTTATTATAACTCACATGAGCAAGGATGGCGAGCATGAGTTCGTAGGCAGCAACGAGTTTGTTCTTGTCAGCAGCAGGAGCGGGAAATGCCTCTACAGGGCTAACCTCGTGCCTGAAAAGGCAGGAACTTTCTTCTATGGAATAAGGATATATCCTAAGCACAAGGATCTTCCGCACAAGCAGGATTTTTATCTGCTCCGCTGGATCGACTAGATCTCTGTAGCTTTCATGATGTCCTCTCTCTTAAAAACTATGGCTGTGCGGGACGGCAGATATAAATAGAGCTGGAAGGGCGCATTTAATGCAGCCCTTTCTGCTTTTCTGACTGATGTATATATCGATTTCCGGTCGATACGGTCAAATCCTCCGAAAGCCGGATCATCTGAATCAATAATTACCCTGAATTTGCCTTTGACTGGTATTCCGTAATCGGTAAATGAACGTGACGGATGGAAGTTAAAAACGAAAAGAAGGTCGCCTCTGGTGAATGCAATGATCTTGTCGTGGGTGTTCTCGGTTATCCTGGTAATATAAAGATCGTCGAGTACCCTGAAATCATGCTGAAGTTTTGTCATCTGCCTGTCGAACCCGGCAAGGGACTGATATTTAAGATCCCCGTTTTCGAGAAGCTGCCATTGCCTGCGTGCATATTTATAGCTCCAGTTGTTTCCTTCACGCGGAAAATCAATCCATTCAGGATGCCCAAACTCATTTCCCATGAAATTGAGGTAACCACCGGCGGCAGTGCTGAATGTCAGCAGCCGGATCATCTTATGAAGTGCAATGCCGCGGTCAATTACAAAACTGTGATGTGATTTTAACATCCCGGTGTACATCTCTGAATCTATCATCCTGAAGATAAGTGTCTTATCTCCAACCAGAGCCTGGTCGTGCGATTCACAGTAGGAAATGATCTTTTCTTCAGGCCTATGCTGGGTAAGCTCATGCATCAGGTGGCCCATATCCCAGTTTTCATCAAAGGTTTCCTTAACCAGCTTTATCCAGAAATCGGGAACTCCCATAGAAAGTCTGTAATCAAATCCGTAACCTTTCTTCGAAGTTTCCGCGGCCAGCCCCGGCATGCCGCTCATTTCTTCAGCGATGCTAATGGAATGAGGTCTGTACTCATGGATCAGCTTATTGGCCAGGTAAAGATAGATAAGCGCATCCACGTCCTGCCCGCCGTCGAAATATTCACTATAAGAAGTGAAATTCTTTCCCAGTCCGTGATCATAATAAATCATGCTTGTGATGCCATCGAACCTGAAGCCGTCAAATTTGTACTCTTCGAGCCAGTAACGGCAATTTGACAGCAGGAAATGGATCACATTATCCTTCCCGTAGTCGAAGCATAACGAGTCCCAGGCAATATGATTCCTCCTGTTGTCAGTGTGAAAATACTGGCCGGGTGATCCATCAAACAGGCCCAAGCCTTCATTTACATTCTTAACAGAATGAGAATGAACAAGATCCATAATTACCCTTAACCCTGCCTTATGCGCAGTGTCAATCAATTCCTTAAGCTCCTCAGGTGTTCCGAACCGGGATGATGCCGCAAAGAAGCTGGATACATGGTAGCCGAACGATCCATAGAAGGGATGCTCCTGGATGGCCATCAGCTGGACGGTATTATATCCGGCCCTGGCAATGATTGGTATAATATTTTCGGTGAATTCGCGATAGGTACCTGTTTTTTCCAGTGATGTGGACATTCCCACATGAGCTTCATAGATGACCGGAGTTGTTGCAGCAGAAACGAAGTTCTCAATTTGCCATTTATATTGTTCAGCCGATATCCAGACCTGGGCAGAAAATATCTTTGTCCTGTCATCCTGGACGACACGGTTGGCATAGGATGGTATCCGCTCTCCCTTCCCTCCATGCCAGTGGATGCACAGCTTGTACAGATCTCCATGATTCATTGCCTGCATGGGAAGACTTAATTCCCAATCGCCATATTGGTTGATCCTTTGCAGCCTGAACTCGGGTTTTTCTTTCCACCCTGTGAAAGTTCCTTTTAAATAAATATCAGTGGCATTCGGAGCCCATTCTCTGAAGATCCACCTCTCATTTTCCCGGTGAAGTCCATAATAGAAATGGCCCATGGCGAATTCCTGAAGTGACCCTTTGCCAGCAAGCTTATGCTCCTTCGCCTGACATTTACTGATTATTTCGTCAATTTTGGCAATAAATGGGGCCAGCCATGGATCGGCCGTGTAGAATTTTTCTGCACTTGTCTTCATGAAAAGAATAACTTACTATAAAAGTACAAAAACAAAATCATAATTTTCTTTCATATCATTACGCTTTGTTAATTTTGTGTGAATTGATTTATAATATGGAGATTCATTACGGGTATAATGATCTGGATCTGAGAAAGCCTGTAGTTACCATGGGTATTTTCGATGGTGTTCATCGGGGGCACAGGACACTTCTTGACACACTTGTAAATCGTGCCGCCGCTACAGGAGGAGAATCTGTTGCGGTCACATTTGATCCGCATCCGCGGCTGGTGATAGAAAAGAATAAGACAAAGCTGTCATTTCTTTCGACCATGGATGAAAAAACGGAACTTCTTGAAAAAGCTCATATAGGTCACCTGATAATAATCAAGTTTACACCCGGGTTCAGCAGGATGAAAGCCTGTGATTTTGTCAGGGAAGTTCTTGCTGACAAGATTAAAACGAAGCACATGATTATTGGCCATGATCATCGTTTCGGATATCGCGGGGAAGGTAATTTTAAAACCGTCAATGAATGTGCCTCATCTTTGGGTTTTATTGTTGAGCAGATTCGCGGGCTTCAGTCGAGGGAGGGTGCTATAAGCTCATCGCTGATTAGAGAAGCACTGCTAAAGGGGAATCTTGATAATGCAAACAAATGGCTTGGCTACTGTTATTCTATCAGGGGACAGGTTGTTACAGGAAAAGGAATCGGCAGGAAACTAGGGTTTCCTACAGCCAATATCAAACCTGGATACAAGTATAAGCTGATCCCGGCTAATGGAGTTTACGCTGTTGAGATAAAAGCAGGTAATGAAATAAAATCCGGTATGCTGAGTATCGGGACAAATCCCACGGTCAATCAGAGACAGGTTAAAAAAACAGTTGAGGTGAATATCTTCGATTTTGAAAAAGATATTTATGGACAGGAAATAGAAGTTGTATTCAGATATCGCCTCCGCAGCGAGAAAAAATTTGACTCCTTGGAGCAGCTCTCTTACCAGATGATGCAGGACAGGGAAGTGGCCATGGGACTTCTGTTGTGAACAACAAATACATTATTTTATTAAATTTGCAGGCTCAAATTAATTCAAGATGACATTAGTAAAAGAAAGAATGGAATATAAGGTAAAGGATATCTCCCTTGCGGATTTTGGCAGGAAAGAGATAGAAATAGCTGAAAAAGAAATGCCGGGACTTCTGGCAATCAGGAAGAAATATGCTGTAGAAAAGCCATTGAAAGGTGCACGCATTACTGGTTCTCTGCACATGACAATCCAGACGGCAGTGCTAATTGAAACCCTCAGGGAGCTTGGCGCAGATGTACGCTGGGCAAGCTGTAATATTTTTTCAACTCAGGATCATGCAGCAGCTGCAATTGCCGCAGCGGGGATCCCGGTTTTTGCCTGGAAAGGCGAAACTCTTGAAGAGTATTGGTGGTGCACCGCACAGGCCTTGTCGTTCCCCGGTGGCAAAGGACCCAATCTTATAGTAGATGACGGCGGCGATGCATCTCTGCTGGTTCATCTTGGCTATAAGGCTGAAAATGATCAATCTGTTCTGAATAAAAAACCATCCAACAGGGAGGAAGCTATTATACTTTCAACTCTGAAAGAGATACTTATAAATGAGCCTGGGAAATGGCATCATGCTGTCTCTGAACTCAAGGGTATATCTGAGGAGACAACCACGGGAGTTCACAGGCTTTACCAGATGCTCGACAACAAGGAATTGCTGGTGCCGGCAATTAATGTGAACGATTCGGTTACCAAATCAAAATTTGATAATCTTTATGGTTGCCGCGAGTCGCTGGCAGATGGAATCAAAAGAGCCACTGATGTCATGATAGCAGGCAAGGTTGTTGTCGTTTGTGGTTATGGCGATGTCGGAAAAGGATGTTCAAAATCTATGAGAGCATACGGGGCCAGGGTAATAGTTACCGAAATCGACCCTATTTGCGCTTTGCAGGCATCCATGGAGGGCTTTGAAGTAAAGAGAGTTGAGGATTCACTTGATGAGGGAAATATCTTTGTAACTGCTACCGGCAACATGGACATCATCACTCTTGAGTACATGAAGAAGATGAAGGACCAGGCCATAGTTTGCAATATCGGACATTTCGATAATGAGATACAGGTAGACGCGTTAAATGAACTCAAGGGCATAAAAAAAATAAACATCAAGCCACAGGTGGATAAATATCTCTTCCCCGACGGACATGCGATATTCATTCTTGCTGAAGGAAGGCTTGTAAACCTGGGTTGTGCTACAGGTCACCCTTCATTTGTTATGAGTAATTCTTTCAGTAACCAGACGCTTGCTCAGATCGACCTCTGGAAAAATGATTACAAGATCGGAGTTTACAGGCTTCCTAAATATCTCGATGAGGAGGTTGCCAGGCTTCATCTCGACCAGCTAGGGGTTAAACTTACGAAACTTACAAAGGAGCAATCAGATTATATAGGTGTACCTGAGGATGGCCCTTACAAGCCGGATCATTACAGGTACTAGTAATTCTCTACCGTCAGATACCTCCCGTCGAAAATAGTCCTGTAGTTTTTCAGCGGATATCTGCCGGGACCTGAAATGGGGACTCCTCCTGCAGGAAGTGAATAGTACGTGCTGCAGCTTGGACAGACAGCCTGAATAAAATCTACATTCACCTTAATACTTTTATTATTTACTGCATAATCGTGGGGGCAAGTCCGGTCATAGGCATAAAACTGATCCAGAGTAGCCCTGTATACAATGATCCCGTTGTAGTCATAGCCTGCAGAATAACTTCCCCAATTATTGGTTTTTGAAGTGACTATAACTGCGTTGCCTATTGCAGTCAGATCAGAGAACAGGATATCTCCTGATATATCCATTGTAAAGCTGACATACGTATCAGGTATAACATCATTTTTATTCTTTTCACAGGAAATCGGCAAAGAGACAAATACCAGCAAAAAGAAAAAATATCTTATTTTTGATCCTGTAGTCATTTCCGGCTGTTTGTTACCGCAAAATTAACATTACTGCCTGAAAAGTAACGTGAAGCAATATATGTTTATTTTAATGATCTGATTATGAATAGTCTGTCAATAAGAAAAATCCTGGTTTTATCATTAATCTTTTCTCTCACCGCAACGGTCTGTGAGGCCCGGACGTTCGACAAGTCGATCATGCCAGAACAGCAGAAAAGCGCGTCGGGCTTGAATAGTAAACAAAAGAAGTCAAAAGCAGCCAGACCTAAGTCAGTGAAGAAAGTACAGAAGGAAGCGGATAAAAAAGACAAGAAGCTTAAGAAGGATTCAAAGAAAGCTGTTGGAGAGTTTCAAAAACATGCACTCGAAATTCAAACACCTGAAGTAAGGGAGCGCATTAAACAGAACAGAAAAAACTCAGACTCCAATTACAAGGCAAAAAGGAAAAATAATGCTGCAAAGTCAAAAAAAGCCGGCAGGAGATATAATTAAGAAGAAAAAAAGATGATTTTGTAATTATCTTATTTACAGTATTATTTTGCATTTTTAAAAAAGATTTATTATATTTGTCTTATGAAGAGTTCCGGAACCCCCGGAATTCTTCATGTTTTTTTTAATGTAACAGCGAAACATGTCAGAGGTTTTGTACAATACGGAAGAGGGTCTTCAGAAACTGAAAGGCGAACTGGAACAGCTCAGAACAGTTGAAAGACCTGCGATATCAAGGATGCTATCCGATGCAAGAGATAAGGGCGACCTGACCGAGAATGCTGAATATGCTGCAGCAAAGGAGGCACAGGGGATGCTGGAGGCAAGAATTGCCAGGCTCGAGGATATAATTGCCAGGACAAGGATCATTGACGAATCGAAAATTGATACTACTACTGTAAGGATACTTAACAAGGTAAAGATCCGTAACAAGAAAAACAATTCGGTAATGGAATACCAGCTTGTTCCGGAAAGTGAAGCAAACCTGAAGATTGGGAAGATTGCTGTAAGCTCTCCCATCGCAATGGGCCTCATCGGGAAAAAGGTAGGGGAGACTGTGGAGATAAAAGTTCCCTCCGGAACAATTCCCTTCGAGATTATCTCAATTTCCATCTGACAGATATAAATCAAAATATATGGCTTCTGTTTTTACAAGGATCATAAATGGAGAGATACCATGTTATAAGGTGGCTGAGGATGACAGATATTTTGCATTCCTCGATATCAATCCGCTGAAGGAAGGCCATACTCTGGTTGTCCCGAAGTATGAGACAGATTATGTTTTTGATCTCGATAATGACCAGCTTGCCGGATTGATATTATTTTCAAAAAAAATTGCTGCGGCTATTAAAGCGGCAATACCCTGCACAAGAATAGGTGTAGCTATCCTGGGCCTCGAAGTTCCTCATGCACATATACACCTGGTTCCGATGAACTCAATGGAGGATGTGAATTTCAAAAACCCCAAGCTGAAATTCACTTCGGAGGAGTTCAAATCAACCGCAGAAAAAATTAAAGATAAATTAATATCTTTATAGGATAATTCAGCTCGCTGCATGAGTTATCTCTATGATCTCTGGGACGATGTCATAAGTCTTCTCTTTCCAAGGCTTTGTTATGCCTGCGGGAATCATCTTCTCCGTAACGAAAACCTCATCTGTACTGAGTGCTATGTCCTCATTCCCCGAACCAATTATCATCTTGAAGAAGATAATCCGGTAGCCAGGCTCTTTTGGGGCCGCTGTAAAATTGAGAGAGCCTCGGCTTTCTCTTTCTATAACAAAGACAGCAGAATAAGGAAGCTGATCCATAATCTTAAATATAAGGGGATTAAAGAGATAGGTTTTGAACTTGGGATGATCTACGGCCGGACATTGTCAGGGACTTATTTTCTGAAAGGGATTGATATGATAATTCCTGTACCTCTTCATCCCACGAAGAAGCGAATAAGAGGATTTAACCAGAGCGATCTTATTTCCGATGGTCTCTCTGAGGCGACCGGGCTACCTGTGCGACTGGATATCCTTAAAAGAAAAACAATTTCCCAGACACAAACCAAAAAATCAAGATATGACAGATGGGAAAACGTCGAAGGTATCTTCTGCGTTTCTGATAACGGGGAACTCACCGGTAAGCATGTCCTTCTTGTGGACGATGTCATTACCACTGGCTCTACTATCGAATCATGCGTTGTTGAATTGCTTAAGACTGAGGGAGTAAAAGTAACTGTTGCTGCACTGGGTGTTGCCGTAACCTGAAGAATGACTCATTTCACCCTGCCCGGATTCTTCTTCATGAAGTCTTTCCAGCCGGAATAAGCTTTATCAGCAGATGGGTTATTTGACTGATAAAAATGACACAACGCCGCAGCAAGACCGTCGGTGGCATCAAGCTTAATATCCAGTTTTTTGAATTTTAATATGTTCATCAGCATGGCAGCCACCTGCTCTTTTGATGCAGCTCCCTGACCGGTTATCGACATTTTTATTTTCCTGGGGGCATATTCGAAAATTGGCATGGAGCGTGTGAGAGCTGCAGCAATGGCAGCACCCTGTGCTCTTCCAAGCTTCAACATTGACTGAACATTCTTTCCGTAAAAAGGCGCTTCTATAGCCAGCTCATCGGGATGGTATTCATCAATAATAGCAATGGTCCTGTCGAAGATCTGCTTGAGCTTGAGGTAATGATCTCCGTACTTTGAAAGATCTATCAGCCCGATGGTTATCATTTCGGGTACATTCCCGGCTGCCCTGATAACACCATATCCCGTGATATTAGTTCCCGGGTCGATACCCAGGATGATCCTCTCTTTTGGTCTCCCCTTCAATTTTTTGCTGTCTAAACTATTCTTTAATACAAAGATAACAAAATTATACCCTGCCTAGTTTGCGGTTCTGAAGCCATATTCCTGCTATTATAAGCAGTAAACCCAAAGGTGTGGTATAATAAACGGGTTCGTGGAGTATAAAATGTACGAAAATCAGGGAAAGAAAAGGAGCAAGATAAACAAGGTTGCTCACCTTGTCGGTTGACTCAGCCAACTGAAGAGCTTTAAGCCAGAACAGGAATGTTATACCCATCTCAAATACTCCGACATAAACTGCAGCCAGAATACCTTTTGTACCAGCTCCGGATATCTGCCAGTCTTTTGTAATTATCAGGGCAATAATAAGATAAAGGTAACCAAAAAGAAAATTCAGAAAAAGTTTTACTGCTTCATCCCTTTTGTCCCTGACATTCAATATGAAATAGAGCGCCCAGAAAACTGAGCTGCCTGTTGCCAGCATTACACCCCTGGCATCTGCATGTCCTGTGCTGAAAAGATTTCCTTGCGAAGAGATCACATATACACCTATAAAGCTGATGAACAGTGCTATGAAGCTCCTGGTTTTGATCTTCTGTCCGAGTATAGGAACAGAGAGGAAGACCAGGATTATGGGCCAGATCATATTCAGCGGTTGTGCGACCTGTGCAGGAAGAAGCTTGTAAGCGTTCAGAAGCAGGATATAATAAATGAATGGATTGATTAAGCCCAACAGAGCTGAGCCCAGCAATTCTTTTCCGGTATTCCTGAATAACAGGTGAGTTTTTCTTTCTCCGATGATAACTGCCAGAAGCACGGAAGCAGATGTACCTGAAGCAATAGCCAGCATTGGCAGAATGCCAAGCTCCTTCAGGCCAATCTTGAATGCGGTTGGAACTGTCGACCAGAAGAGGACCGCAATAAATGCAAAAATGTATGATTTACGGGTACTGTCCAATATCAGTTAATAATATCAAATCCTGTATACGGCACAAGAACCTCAGGAACCTTAATACCGGTTTCGGTCTGGTTATTTTCCAGTATAGCTGCGACGATCCTGGGCAATGCCAGTGCACTTCCATTAAGAGTATGCACGAGCTTTGTCTGCTTGTCACCTTTTTCCTTGAATCTGCACTTCATCCTGTTCGACTGGAACGATTCAAAGTTTGATGTGGAGCTAACTTCCAGCCATTTTTTCTGTGCACCAGACCACACTTCGAAATCATAGGTAAGGGCTGATGTAAATGACATATCACCTCCGCAGAGCCGCAAAATACGGTATGGCAGGCCAAGCTTCATGATAAGGCTTTCAACATGACTGACCATTTCTTCCAGACACTCGTAAGAATGGTCGGGATGTGCGATCTGCACAATCTCAACCTTGTCGAACTGGTGAAGCCTGTTTAGTCCTCGTACATGTGCTCCCCACGATCCTGCTTCCCTTCTGAAGCATGGTGTGTAGGCTACATTTTTGAGAGGCAGTTCCCCGGCACTCAGGATCACATCCCTGTAAATATTTGTTACAGGAACTTCTGCAGTAGGAATAAGATAGAAATTGTCCAAACCGGCATGGTACATCTGGCCCTCCTTGTCGGGCAGCTGACCTGTGCCGAAACCCGAATCCTCATTTACCATTATCGGAGGCATTACCTCCCTGTAGCCTGCTTTCCCTCCTTCGTCGAGGAAGAAGTTGATCAGGGCTCTTTCAAGCCTGGCACCTTTGCCTTTGTAGACAGGGAAACCTGCTCCGGTAAGTTTTATTCCAAGGTCGAAATCAATAATATCATATTTTTTGATAAGCTCCCAGTGAGGAACGGCTGAATCGGGGAGAACAGTTATTTGTCCTCCTTCACGGACCTTCACATTATCGTCGGCGCCATGTCCGGGTGCGACAGACTCATGCGGCAGGTTGGGCAGTTTGATGATCTCATTACGGAGCTCATTATCCAGTGGTATGAGTTTATCGGAAAGATTTTTAATCTCCTCTTTCAGCTTGTATGTTTTCTCCTTTGCAGCATCAGCTTCATTTTTTTTACCATCTTTCATCATTGATCCGATCTCTTTGGAGATCCTGTTCATTTCTCCCTGCATCTGGTCTGTGCGGGTCTGTATATCACGGCGTTCGGTATCAATTGCAATAATTCTGTCAAGGATTTCCCCGGCTTCAAAGTTTTTGATTTTGAGACGTTCGATAATGAAGTCCCTTTTTTCACGGATCAGGTTGATAGTAAGCATAATAAATAAGTTATTAATAAAAAAGCAGGCTTTTGGAAGCCTGCAGTAAAAGTATTAAAAAACTCCCAAAATATTTTTCCTGCCGGGAAAAGAATATCGGGAGTCATGACTCATTAAGATATGTGGCTATTCACTTACCGGCTTTACCGATACATAAGTCTTATTATCTTTTCTTTTTTTGAATTCAATTTCTCCGTTTGTCAGAGCAAAGAGCGTATGATCTTTTCCAAGGCCAACGTTGGTACCGGCATTATGCTTGGTCCCGCGCTGGCGGACAATAATATTCCCGGCTTTTGCGATCTGACCGCCGAAGAGCTTAACGCCAAGCCGCTTGCTTTGTGAATCGCGACCGTTGCGTGAACTACCTGCTCCTTTCTTGTGTGCCATAATTACAAATATTTAATTCTTTATTCAGATTATAAGCTTATTTCTTTCCTGATTTTTTTGCTTCAGGCTTTTTAGCAACTGTTTTCTTTTCGGCTGGTTTTTTTGTTGCAGCTTTCTTTTCTGCAGCTTCAGTTTTTTTTGCAGCAGGCTTCTTCGCTTCAGCTTTCTTTTCTTTTACGGGTTCTTCAGTTTTTTCAACAACTTCTTTCTTTACCACCTCTTTTTTTGGTGATATTTTGCCGTTTATGCTGATTATCTCCACATGCGTAAAGTTCTGACGATGACCATTCTTTACCCTGTAACCTTTTTTTCTCTTTTTCTTGAAGACGATAACTTTATCGCCTCTTACTTTGTCGATGACTTTTGCCTGAACGGAAGCATCCTTCACTATTGGTTCTCCTACAGTCACTTTACCGTCTTCTTCGATTAAAAGAACATGATCAAAATCGATATTCTTACCATCCTCGATATCAAGGCGATGAACAAAAATCTTCTTTCCCTCTTCAACTTTGAATTGCTGACCTGCAATTTCTACGATTGCGTACATCTTTTCTTTTTATTATGTTACTCCGTGTGGCGTATATGACTCTTGTGTCCTATAACTTCCTGGGGCCCCGGCGGATTTATTTCAATTCGGACTGCAAAGATATACAAAATAGATTATTAACAAACCACTTGGGAAAATTTTTTGAAAGAAAGTCCATAAGTATAACGGGCCCCCATACCTGACCTTCCCCCACGGGGGAAGGAGTCTTTTCCCCCTTAGGGGAAATAAGAAAGGGGGTTTTCACTGTTGAAAAAAAAGGAAAGGTACTGCCAGTGGTTACTTCTATTATCTTTATATTTGTCTTAAACAACAGGGTAGTCTGCCAATTTTCGGCTCATACAGATATGAAAAGAGTTAAACTGAAGGTTATGGGGATGTCGTACAGCCAGACTCAGTCGGGAGCATATGCGCTGCTCCTGATAGAGGAGAATGGCGACAGGCGGATACCTATAATTATTGGCGGTTTCGAAGCCCAGGCTATAGTGATAAAGCTCGAAAACCTGGAACCTCCCCGGCCTCTGACGCATGACCTCTTTAAAAAATTTGCAGATCAGTTCAACATAGCTGTGACGGAAGTGATGATCCACAAACTTGAGGAGGGCGTTTTCTTTTCAAGGCTTGTTTGCAACGATGGCAAGAGTGAATATTCGATCGACAGCAGGACCTCTGATGCAGTGGCCATTGCCCTCAGATTCGGATGTCCTATTTATATTTTAGAAGAGATACTTGAGAAAGCCCAGCTTACAAACAACCCGTCGGAAACAGAGGTGACTATCTCAAATGAGCCGGAAAATAAATTTGAACCGAACGGCAGATTTGAAACATTCACAGATGATGAGCTATATAAAATGATTGATGATGCCGTTAAAACTGAAGACTATGAGCGGGCAGCGTCAATAAGGGATGAAATAGAAAAAAGGAAAAAGAAAAAAGGGTAACCTTTGTATCGGAAGGCGCAAAAATGCCGCTTATTCAACCAGGCTGTTCCCCGGCACTTATAAAACGAAAAATTCTTTATTATGAAACGGATTATTCCAGGATTCATTCTTCTATTTGTTTTTACAACATGTTCTTTGGCAAAGGATAGCAAGGTCACTTCTCCTGACGGGAAAATTACTGTTACTGTAAGGTCGGGCCCAGGTCTTGAATGGTCAGCTGCCTATGAAGGTAAAAGTATTATCACCAAAGCTAAGGCAGGACTGGTTTTGACATCCGGAGTTATTCCCGGAGAAACTGAAATGGTTAAAATGGTTGCTTACGGCAAAATAAACCAGGAGTTGATCCCGGTGGTTCCAAATAAAAAGTCGAAGATTGCAGATAATTGTAATACAATGTTAATAGCCTTTAAATCAGGTCTTAACGTGCAATTCAGAGTTTATAATGATGGTGTTGCTTACAGATTCGAAACCGGATTTAAAAACGACATCATTGTAAAAAATGAGATCACCAACATAGAATTCCCTTCCGGCTCATATACCTGGTATCCTCTTGAAGAGAGCTTCATGTCGCATAATGAACGACTTTACAGATATTGTTCCCTTGATACTCTGGGCGAAAATCACCTTGCCAGCCTGCCCGCACTTTTCATAGCAAATGGCGTCAATGTACTTCTTACAGAATCAGACATAACCGATTATCCGGGTATGTGGCTCAGGGGTGCAGGAGTAGGAAAAGTAAATGGAGTCCACCCTTATTATCCTGAAGAAGAAAAAATGAAAAGCGACCGTGATGTTGCTGTCACAAAGACTAAAGATTATATTGCTGCCACAAAAGGTAAACGCACATTCCCCTGGAGAGCATTCGTGATTGCAGATAACGATGGTAAATTAATTGAAAGCGACCTCGTATTCAAACTGGCTGCTCCTTGCAAAATCAGCGATACAAAATGGATCAAACCCGGACAGGTCGCCTGGGACTGGTGGAATGCAAACAATATCTACGGAGTCGATTTCAGGGCAGGGATAAACAATGATACGTATAAATATTATATCGATTTTGCATCTAAGAACGGTATTGAGTATATCATTCTTGACGAAGGGTGGTACAAAAAAGGAACTGTGCTGGAATCCATTCCCGGGATTGATATTCCTGAGCTTTGCCGTTATGCGGAAAGCAAAAATGTAGGAGTAATCCTTTGGGTTGTCTGGAAGACTTTCTATGATAAGATTGATGAGGTGGTCGCTCTTTATGAAAAATGGGGAGTGAAGGGTGTCAAGGTCGATTTTATGCAAAGAGACGATCAGCCGGTAGTGAATTTTTACCAGGAAGCTATGCAGAAAACAGCAGAACATCATCTGCTCATTGATTTTCACGGCGCTTATAAGCCTGACGGGGCTGGCCGTACATGGCCCAATGCACTGACAAGGGAGGGAGTAAAGGGACTTGAAAACAGCAAATGGAGCAAGGATATAACACCCGATCACGATCTTATGCTTCCTTTTATCAGGATGGTTGCAGGGCCGATGGATTATACACCTGGTGCTATGCTGAATTTCGAGAAGAATAATTTCAATCCCATTTTCAATCGCCCGGGAAGTCAGGGAACGAGAGTTCATCAGATGGCATTGTATGTGGTCTTTGAGAGTCCTCTTCAAATGCTCGCCGACTCTCCCACAAACTATATGAGGGAGCAGGAGTGCACGGACTTCCTTGTAAAGATACCGGTGGTATGGGACGATATAAAAGTTCTTGATGCAAAGATCGGCGATTACCTTTTGCTTGCCCGCAGATCGGGGAATGAGTGGTTCGTCGGAGCATTAACCGACTGGACTGCCCGTGAGATGCAGCTTGACCTTTCATTCCTGCCGGCAGGGAATTATAATATTGAAATATTCCGCGACGGCATAAACGCAGACAGACATGTTCAGGATTACAAGCACCTGAATTCTTTGGTAAAATCAGGTGACAAAATGAAAATAAACCTTATATCAGGAGGCGGATGGATCGCAAGAATTACTCCAAAGCAGTAATATATTTCATTGGATGAAACAATATCTTGATCTTCTTGACCATGTATTAAAAAACGGCACCGAAAAGGGTGACCGGACCGGCACCGGTACTATAAGCGTGTTCGGGTACCAGATGAGGTTTAACCTGGAAGAAGGTTTTCCATTGCTCACAACCAAGAAGCTTCACATCAAATCTATAATTCACGAGCTGCTCTGGTTCATTGCAGGCGATACAAACGTTAAATACCTGAATGATAATGGAGTAAGGATCTGGAATGAGTGGGCAGACAAGGATGGCAATCTTGGACCAATATACGGATACCAGTGGCGATCGTGGCCTGCTGCTGACGGAAAGAAAATAGACCAGCTTTTAGATGTGATCAATAATATAAAGAAATCACCCGATTCCAGACGCCATATTGTAAGCTCATGGAATGTCGGCGAGATTGAAAAAATGGCTCTTCCTCCATGCCATGTGATGTTCCAGTTCTATGTCGCAGGGGGGAAGCTGTCGTGTCAGCTCTATCAGCGAAGTTGCGATATCTTTCTTGGAGTGCCTTTCAATATTGCATCCTATGCCCTTCTTACACTGATGGTTGCACAGGTCACAGGGCTGAAGCCCGGAGATTTTGTACACACCCTGGGAGATGCTCATATTTATAAGAATCATATTGAGCAGGTTAAGCTTCAGCTTACCAGGGGACCATTCGCTTTACCGAAAATTATGATTAATCCTTCAGTGAATGCGTTTCTGACGACCTGGGGATAGGGAAGAACAATGAACTTTTATGGCATCTTCCTGAAGACATGAAGCGATTCAAAAAGCTCACTATGGGAAATACGATCATAATGGGCAAGCGTACCTGGGAGTCACTGCCAAAGAGGCCACTCCAGGGACGCAAGAATGTAGTCATCACCGATATTCCTCAGGAGAGCTTTGACGGAGCGGTTACTGCATATTCCATTGACGATGCCATGGCCAAGTGTAAAGACGATCCTGAAATATTCATCATCGGAGGGGGAAGCATTTACAGACAGTTCATTCCGTTGGCCGACAGGCTCTTTATCACCCATGTCCATAAAAAGACAAAAGCAGATGTCTATTTTCCAAAGATCGATCCGAAGATCTGGGAAATGGTTGCAAAAGAGGATTTTAAGCCGGAAGGTGAAGGCATCCCGTATACCTATGTAATATATGAAAGGAAGATGAGGATTCCTGTTTGACAAATTGCATGAATTAGTATGATTACGGTGCGAGGTTTTATGACAGTTAGAGAGGAAAGTGGAAGTGAGAAGGAGATTCCTCGCTCGCTCGGAATGACATGAGTATTTGGGGCAACATGGGAGAGAGGGGCGGTCTGCCCCAGGCATTGCGCCCCCAACTTGGGAGTGAGGGGCGGAATGCCCAAGGCATTCCGCCCCTCTCTCCCGAATCCAAAAAAAGGAACCTGTCATTCCGAATAGAGCGAAGCGAAATGAGGAATCTCCATGTCTTTAAGCCAATATCCCTAAAAAATTCTTCCCCGATTAAACCTTTTACCATTGCCATCATCTAAATGGTTGTTGATCGGAATTATTCACTTAAAAATATGATTATGAGAACAAGGATTTTTTTAATGATTTCAGCAATTACAATATTCTCACTGACATCATGCAACAAGGAAACGGATATTGACCAGACAAGCACTGACCTGGCAGCTGATGATGCCGTAAGCGATGCAATTTTTGAGGATGTATTTAATACTGTCGATAATGCCGACATTATTCTTGACAATTACCAGAAAGGCGGCTCTGAAAAATCAATGGTTGTTTCGGATTCATGTCCTTCTGTAACAATAGATCATCCTTCAGATACCAAATGGCCGAAGACCATTACTGTTGATTTCGGCACTCTCTGCACAGGATTGTACGACAATACAAGATCCGGTAAGATAATCACTGTTGTAACAGGCCCGAGGCTGACATCAGGCTCCAAAAAAACAGTGACCTTTGATAACTATTATGTCAATGGAATCAAAGTTGAAGGTACGAAAGTGATTGAAAACATTGGGTATAACAACAATCAGAACATGGTTTTTTCGGTGACTCTCACAAATGGTAAACTGACAATGCCCGACGGCAGGACAATTCAGCGTTCATTCAGTCGTGAAAGGGAATGGATTGCAGGATTGTTGACCAGGAACATTTGGGATGACGAGTGCTTTATTACAGGTACAGCCAATGGCGTTAACATCAAAGGTGTAAGCTTTAGCAATACTATCACTACGGCACTGTACTGGAAACGTGCATGCAGGTTTATTGTAAGTGGTGTGGTAAAGATTGAAAGAACTGGATTTGAGCCTGTAACACTTAACTATGGAGAAGGAGAATGTGATGCTTACGCAACTCTCACAATGGGTGATAAATCAAAGGAGATAATACTTAAATATCATCGATAATACCACCAA
>JAPLDY010000042.1 GCA_026391595.1 Bacteroidia bacterium | reverse complement strand
GCACCTGCAGGACCCACACCCAATAATATAATACCTGCAGCAACTTCAGGAGGGAAATGATAAACTTTTATGATAAGCAGAGCAATGAGAGGCATTAAAGTATAGCACATTACAGTGGCAACAATCACTTTCAAGGGTTTTGATAATTCCTTTGCAAAATCAGCAAAACTTAGTTTCGTACCCATACCAAACATAATAACCTGGATGGAGGGAACTATCAGGCTATTTGTATTAAATCCCCAGTTTGTGAATATCTCCGGGAAATAAAGTGTAAATGAGACGAAAGCGAAAATTTGAAATGTAAAGGATAATCCTTTTAGTTTTTCGGTATTCTGTACACAAAAAGCAATTGCGTAAAACATGACAAAAAGGATCAATCCGGAGATTGGCAGGTTCGCTTTTCCAAAAACAAGTAATACAATCTCAGCAATAGCAAGTAATATTGCAAAAGCGAGATACATTTTCATTGCGCCAGAATTTTTCATATCTGATTCAGAGTTATTTATTACTTAAGAATTTGATTACAGTTTCTTTTATCTGATCAGGCTGAAGCCCGTATTTGCCAAGTAGTTCTTCATAAGGACCGTTACTGGCATAATGATCACCTATTCCAATCATCTTCATTTTTACAGGATATTCCTGGATGCATATTTCAGCGATTGCGCTGCCAAGCCCTCCGGCAATAAAATGCTCCTCAATAGTTACGATCTTTCCTGTTTCCCTTGCTGCTGACAGTATGAGTTCACGGTCAAGAGGCTTAATGGTATGAATGTCAATAAGACGCACGCTGATACCCGACTCTTCAAGTAGTTTTGCAGCTGCAACTGCTTTTGACAGTACAGTGCCGGTCCCTATCAGGGTCACATCAGTGCCGTCTTTAATAACGATACCTTTCCCTAGATTGAAATCAACATCTTCCTCATAAAGCACCGGCATCTTGGGGCTTCCTATTTTCATATAGCATGGACCCACATGCTTTATCATGGCATGCACGGCTTTCCTGATTGTAACAGGGTCACCAGGGTTGATAATAGTCACTCCGGGTATAGTCCTGATAATTGCCACATCGTCAATTGAGTGGTGCGTGGAGCCAAGCTGATCATATGTAAGGCTGGCACAACGTCCTACAACTTTGACATTCTGATTCATATATCCCAGATCATTCCTGAACATCTCAAAAGGACGGGCAGTTACGAAGGGAGCAATGGCGGCAAATACAGGTATCTTACCGGTTGTTGCAAGCCCGCTGGCAAATCCGATCACTCCCTGCTCCATAATACCAAATTCAAAATGTCTGTCAGGAAATTTCTTTGGGAAGTCGCCCAATCCGGAACCCGAACTGGAATCTGCTGAAAGTACAACTATATTCTGGTTACTGTCGGCAGCCTCGATAACAGCTTCTCCGAAAGTCTTTCTTGGATCTTTAAGTTCATTTATCATAGTCCTGCTCTCTCGATTTTTGTCCTGAGCTGTTCCTCTATCATATTAAGATCATGTTCTGCCAGTTCAAGCTCTTCAGGTTTTGCTTTCCAATAATGGAAGTTGACTTTGCCCTCTGCAAAACTAAGCCCCTTTGATTTTAATGTATCAGCTATTATAACCGATGGTTTTCCCTTTTCAAACGGAGTCTGCTTTACATTGCTTATGATCGACTCCAGATTGTGACCATCAATTACCCTGACGCCCCAGCCGAACGACCGCCATCTTTCGTCAAGAGGTTCATAGCTCATAACTTCTATAGTAGGGCCGCTTATCTGAAGTTTATTCCTGTCAACAAATACAATCAGGTTCTCAAGTTTGTGCATCGATGCGGCAGAGGCTGCCTCCCAGTTGGATCCTTCTGCCAGCTCCCCGTCGCCCATAAGAACATAAACTTTCGCGGGGGATTTGTCGAGCCTTAATCCGAGAGCCATCCCCCCGGCGATCGATAAACCATGACCAAGGGCGCCTGTATTTGTTTCAATTCCGGGAAGCTTGTGCATATTCGGATGTCCTGGTATCGGACTGTCAAGAGCACCATATGTATCAAGAATTGCCGCATCAAAAAATCCGCGTTCTGCAAGGGCGGCATAGAGCACAAGACATTTATGTCCGGCTGACAGGACAAAACGGTCACGTTCCTTCCATTTTGGATTAACCGGGTCAATATTGAGCAAATTAAAATAAAGTGCAGTCAGTATTTCTACTGAAGAAAGAGCTCCTCCGACATGACCTGCCTCACCCGCCCGGATAAGCCGTAAAATATTTCTTCTTAATTTTAATGCTGTGTACTCCAGCTTCAGGATTTCCTTTGAGTCCATTTGAGAATTAAATAATATTAAAATTCCTTAAACCTGGTGGCGTTTCGCATACTCAACATAGCATGCCACCTTAGGCTCCGAAGTCGTTCCGGGTTGCCACATTGATTCCATCCATATCCTGACGATCTGCTTGGCTACTTCCGTACCTGTGGTGAATGCTCCCAGGGTCAGAACATTGGAGTTATTGCTCTTTATTGCCCGTTCGGCTGAATAGGTATCGGAGCAAAGGGCCGCATATATGCCGGGAACCTTATTTGCAGCGATACTCATGCCGATTCCTGTTCCGCACAGGAGGATTCCCCGGTCAAATTTATGCGCGGCAACAGCTTCTCCAACTGCAAAAGCCACCCTGGCATAAATGGGATCTTCACTTCCATAATCCTTTATAATATAGCCCAGCCCCTCTAGCTGTGAAATAATTACATTTTTAAGTACTGCTGCGTTAGGATCACAACCAATTGCAACAGTAATTTTTTCTTCATTGGATAATTGTGTCATTATTATTATGAATTAAGTATCAACTATTGTTATTGCAATCGATTGAAAAGACAGGTTAAATCTAAGTATTTTTTTTAATCACTGGAACAGGATTGTCCATTTCAACAGCAACTTTTTCAGTAAAGAACTGATAATAAATGTATAATGAACACTTTTTTAAGAATTATTCACAATTAACTTTTTCATTCAGTTTCTAGAAATTGTCCATGACCTGCACGACCTGCACGACCTGCAAGACTTGCATGACTCTTTATTCCTTTATTATCAACCCGTCTTTTATCTGAAGGATCCGGTCCGACATGTCAGCCAGCTGTCTGTCGTGGGTAACAATTATTATAGTTTGCCCGAAAGTATCCCTGAGCTTGAAGAAAAGCTTATGCAGTTCGTTTTTATTCTCCGAATCGAGATTTCCGGATGGTTCGTCGGCAAGTATCACCGAAGGATTATTAACCAGTGCCCGTGCGACGGCTACGCGTTGTTGTTCACCGCCGCTGAGCTCGGAAGGTTTATGATCGAGTCTGTCGGTAAGGTTCAGGAAACCAAGAAGATCTGCAGCTTTAGCTTCAGCTTCGGCTTTGCTTTTACCAGCAATATAGGCAGGGATGCAGACATTCTCAAGGGCGGTGAATTCAGGCAGAAGCTGATGGAACTGGAACACAAAACCAATGTAATTATTGCGGAATGCGGCCAGCATTTTGCCCTTCATCCTGCTTATGTCCGATCCGTCGAAAAATATTGTACCGCTATCAGGTTTATCGAGAGTTCCTATTATCTGAAGGAGGGTTGTCTTACCTGCACCGCTTGCCCCGACAATTGATACAACTTCCCTGTCGGCCACTTCAATATCTATCCCTTTAAGTACCCTGAGGTCTCCGTAAGCTTTAGTTATTCCTGCAGTTTTGATCATTTATTTTACGGGGTAAGGGAGCTACTGACTATAAAGACCCTCTAAATAATTATTGTTAATCAGTATATTCGTATTTGAATGGATCGTTAAGATCATTGACATCCTTCTTAATGTTATCTGCGGCTTCGCTGACATCTTTCTGAATATCTCCGGCCACATTATTTACATCTTTCGTGATGTTATCTGTCATTTCATTGACATCTTTGGTAACGGTACTCGAAAAATCATTAACATCTTTTGTGATGGTATCCTTCACATCGTTTATATCAGTCCTGATATCCCTGGTACTGGTTTCCAGCTCACTCCGTATATCGTCAGTCGCTTTCTTAAAGTCGCGCATTCCTTTTCCAAGGCTTTTTGCAATTTCGGGAAGCTTATCAGCGCCGAACAGAAGCAGGGCTACGACAATTATAACTAATATCTCCGGACCGCTCATATTATCTCTCAGCTATGATATATTATTATAAAACGTAAAGTTAGAAAAGTTTAATAATATCCGGTAAAATATAATCAATAACATGCAGAAGGAGATTCCTCATTCCGAATAAATCCGACAAAGGAGGTTTTATGAGCAATCTCCTTATAATAAAACTGAGCAAATAAAAAAGGGGGTCATTAATTTCACCCTTTCAGTAGTTATCAATTAAT
>JAPLDY010000123.1 GCA_026391595.1 Bacteroidia bacterium | reverse complement strand
ATTATCCACCAGTCCCCCGTTATAAACTGTCCGCTTTTAACCGGTTTCTCAAATGACCAGGTAATACCGTACTGACTGATTTCCTTACGGTATTTTATTTCTGCAGTTTCTGCCTTCAGACCGGATGAAAATCCGAGCAGTAAAAGGCAAATTTTAGAGATCTGACTTTTCAGTTGCATTTAAATTCATTTACTTTTTTCGTCCAGCAATCGTAGTTTATAAGTAAATGAGGTTGGTACAGCGTAAACGGTATATTGCGGCAGAGGTCTTGGTCCGCAGCCTGCAGTGCCCACTCCAAGAGTAAGGTGACTTATACAGAAAACCGTACTGTTGCTTGGTGGCAAATCAATTCTGTATTCCGTTTGGTCAAGTTCTTCATCGCTAAATGGAAGAGCTGAAATTTGCAAAAATGTAGTATCACAAAGAGCCATCAGTCCCGTTCCTGATGAATTTGTAAGCTTCGTCCAGCGCACATCTTCGTGGTTACCCGCTTCCATTGGTTTTTCATAAGGAGTGAGCTGTTCCTTTACGGTACTGTTGTAAATACCTACATCAAATCCACGTTTTCGGTCTGCATAATTTTCCATGGGTCCTCTTCCAAAGTACGAAACCTGATCAAATTGTTTATCGAGGAACATTCTGACACCTATTCTGGCCACAACCTGCTGGGGATTGCTTGAGGTGATTTTGTTTGATGCGGTTATTACTCCGTCACCTGTGATCAGATAGACAACGTTATGATTAACGGTGAAATTGTTTTTACCTTCTCCCCTGAGATCCAAACTGATCCTTACAGTTGAAGGATTTACCTGTTCAGATATGACATTCGCTGCAGTCCATTTTATTTCTCTTAATCCTGAAGTAACCCAGCTTCTGTCAGCCCACATGTCATCATTCCTGTGCGGAGCTCTCCAGAGGTGTAATCTCGGACCACCATCACTTTTAAGGATATTAATGCCATTTTTTTCAAGTCTGGAGAATGTTCCTGATTGCTTGTCAAAAACTACCGTGAAACCGGTTCCCGCAATAGTGATCTCATTACCAGTAACTGTCAGCCTGACCGGATTCATAACTACCGGTTTTGTCACAGAAGCAAGATTATTCACAGGGATCTCTAACTGCTGTGAAGCTACTTCAAAACCTTTCTTTGCCCATAGCTGATCAGCAGCAAGAGTGAATGAGATGCGAAGGAAATATTCCGATCCTTCGTTGACTTTTGGGATTTTGTAAGGGATTGAAACCAGCGCCTCTTTGCCTGGCATAATTTCGGGAATAATAAGATCGCCCCGGGAAATTTCGGTTCCGTTTTCCCATAAAGTCCATACAGCTTTGAAACCATCAAGATTGATAAACTGGTACTTATTATGAAGTTTTATGATTCCCTTTTCCAAATCTTCAGCACTTATTCCGATCCACTGGTAGGCTTTTTTCATTTCAGGATAATGAGGTTTCAGTGAACGGTCTGAGGCTACCACCCCTTTATGAATGAAATAACGGTCATTGGGAAATTCGCCAAAGCCTCCTCCGTATGCAATAATTGAATGGTTCGGATCTCTCTTATTATAGATCCCCTGGTCCTGCCATTCCCAGATTGCTCCTCCAAGGAGGGTCTCATTATTGTCGAAAACATCATTATACTCTCCGATAGCTCCCATGGAGTTAAACATTGCATGTGCATATTCACATAAATAAAATGGTTTTTTGTAGGAGGTGTCATTTGCAATCCGCTGTACATCAGCAACTGCAGTGTACATCCTGCTGTCAATATCAGCGGGATTCTGTTTTCCGGTGCCAAATCCTTCATAATGGACAGGCCTTGTGTTATCGATTGATTTTATGGTGGCCAAAGCTGCCCTGAAGGTTGAACCACCCTTACCGTTCTCATTGCCAAGCGACCAGATAATAACTGAAGGATGATTCTTAAAGTTCTCAACATTTGCCACATTTCTGTCAATGATGGCAGCCTTCATCGTGGGTTCTTCATCAAATCTGCCCATATTCCCATGACATTCAACATTTGCTTCAGCCACAAGCCAGATTCCCCATTCATCGCATAATTCATACCAGCGCGGATCATCAGAATAATGAGAGGTCCGCACATTATTGCAGTTTCCCTGTTTGATCAATTCGAGATCCCGGATCATCTGGGCTTCAGTAACTGCATGACCGACATCAGGCCAGTTTTCATGGCGGTTCACCCCTTTAAGCTTTAATGGAGTGCCATTTACCAGGAAGATCCTTCCTTTTATTTCAATTTTTCTGAATCCTGTTTTGGAAGAAAGTGTTTCAGTCACCCTGTTCCCGTTTTTAAGTGTCAGGACAGTGGTATATAGTTTTGGTGTCTCAGCAGTCCACTTCTCAGGGTTTTGAACGTTGAAGGATAGTTTAACTACAACCTCTTCTCCTGGTTTTAGTGCCGGAACTGTAGTCTCAGCCTTAGAGGCAGTCACTTCTTTATCATCATTAAATAGTGTGGCAGCCAATTTTGCAGCACGTGTGGGTTTTACACCATAGTTCCTGACCTTCGCATTGACCTCCACTGTCGCATTGCGATAGTTTTCATCCAGTTCGGTTTTGATGAAGAAATCACGAATATGTTGCTGGGGAGCACTCCATAAAGAAACGTTACGGAATATTCCGCTCAACCGCCA
Organism: Bacteroidia bacterium; assembly: GCA_026391595.1. Classification (GTDB taxonomy): domain Bacteria; phylum Bacteroidota; class Bacteroidia; order Bacteroidales; family VadinHA17; genus LD21. The sequence goes on along the minus strand of JAPLDY010000123.1, from coordinate 1,621 downwards.
CATATCCTGATCTTCAATATAACTTCCGGTGGTGAACCTGTAAACCTCTGCAGCGACAGTATTCTTGCCCGGTTTTACATATTTTGTTATGTCAAACTCAGCAGCATTGCGGCTGTTAACGCTATATCCAACCTTCTCTCCATTGACCCACAGGAAAAATCCTGCATCAACTCCGTCGAAAGTGATAAAAATACGACGGCCTGTCCAATCGGCCGGCAGGTCAAAATCACGGCGGTAGCTGCCGACCGGATTTCTCTCATCATAAGCCGTATATCTTTTTGAAGGTGTACTCATTACTCTTGGAAAGTCTCTTATGAAGATATAACCTGCATTTCTGTAATACGGCGTACCATAACCAAGTAGCTGCCAGTTTGAAGGAACAGGAATCTCTTTCCATGAGGAAACGTCATATGAAAGTTTGTAAAAATCAACAGGTCTTGCCTGAGGCCATGAGACCCAGTTGAATTTCCACATTCCGTTCAGACTTTTGCAATATGAAGAGGCATGCCGGTCAGCTGCAAGGGCTTCTTTCAGGTTTATATATGGCATAAGAGTGGCATGAGCAGGCTCTTTGTTGATTCCAATGCATTCAGGATTTTCAATTTCAGGAGGAACAGGTGCGCCTCCCAGGGAATCCCTTATCGATGCTATCTGGCCATTTAAATAAGTTGATAAATTACATGTTGCAATTAGAAACATGAGCAGGAGAGAAGTTCTTTTCATTTTTGGTAGAATTTGCTTATGGATATATTTTGAAAACTGGTAATTGTTAAAATCTAATCCGAATTTGTCAGGTCCTTAAAAATAGAATGTTAATTTAAGTAAAATCATGCAATTTCGATTCAAAGTCAGAAAGACAAACTTATTGATTGATCGAATAGTAATTCATTACCGGATTTTGATCTTTTACATTCTGTTTGGACCTTGTAAAATACAAAGTCCCTTAATATCTGATTATTAAGGGACTAAAATTGTATCCGGTACTGAGAAAAGTTGCAACCAGTCAGATGAACCCGGGTTTAAAAGAGTTACTTCTTTACATAATTTAATCCTTCATCATAATTGAAAAGAGCATAACCTTCTCCCTCAAGATATCCCGGAACATCTTCCTTCTGATTTTGTACTGCGAGGTCAGAAACAGGTGTTGAGAAAGGCATTTTGCCTGATGGATTGAATTTACCTGTGATCACATCGAGAAGTGCATCAGCTTTGGTACCGAAGGTGGCAAGCACACCAACAATATTTTTGGTTTTTTCGTTATACACTTCATTAATAACCCATGGGTTGGTATAGTTTACAACCAGTACTGATGGTTTCTTTGTTGTTAATTTATTTACATAGGCGACGTCTACTCCGCATTTGGATAATGAAAGAGAAATAGATTCACCTGTTGATCCGAATAATGAATTACCTGTTGGCTGAAGCCAGAGGATAAGTGCATCAGCTTCTGCAGGGGTTTTTACAAATTCAACATCATATTTATTGTCATTTACCAGGTAAACATTCGGAACTTCTGATGCAGGTCCCCTTGCATTTCTCTGAAGCGACTCAAAATATACTTTGGTTTTTGGTTTGACAGGCAGTGCGTCTTTTTCATTCCTGAGCAGAACAATTGATTTGC
>JAPLDY010000102.1 GCA_026391595.1 Bacteroidia bacterium | reverse complement strand
GAATGCCCTGATCGAGAGCTGCAACAGCTGTCCACTTGCCGGTACCTTTTTGTCCTGCCGTGTCGAGTATCTTATCAACAAGCGGTTTCCCGTCTTCATCCTTGTATGCAAGGATATCCCTTGTAATCTCAATGAGATAGCTGTCGAGGTCTCCCTTGTTCCATTCCTTAAAAACGAGGTGCATCTCATCAGCACTCAGATGGAGCAGATCTCTCATTATCTGATATGCTTCGCAGATAAGCTGCATATCGCCGTACTCAATGCCATTATGGACCATTTTTACAAAGTGTCCGGCTCCGTTTTCTCCTACCCAGTCACAGCAGGGTGAACCATCCTCAACTTTTGCAGCAATTGCCTGGAATATAGGTTTAACATAAGGCCATGCCGCCTTTGACCCGCCTGGCATTATCGATGGCCCCAGAAGAGCTCCTTCCTCACCGCCTGAAACACCGGTACCTATATAAAGAAGTCCCTTGCTCTCAACAAGCTCAGTCCTTCTGTTGGTGTCCGGGAAATGAGTATTTCCTCCGTCAATAATAATGTCGCCTTTTTCCAGGCGTGGAATCAGAGTGCTGATCATGTCGTCTACGGCGTTGCCGGCTTTAACCATTATCATTATTTTCCTGGGCCGTGAAAGCGATTTTACAAGCTCTTCAATTGAGTGTGTTCCGGTGATGTTTTTCCCCTTTGCCCTCCCGGCAAGGAAATCATCAACCTTCTGGGTTGTACGGTTAAAGACAGCTACATGGAATCCCTTGCTCTCCATATTGAGAACAAGATTCTCCCCCATAACTGCCAGTCCGATTAATCCAATGTCTGCTAATTTGCTCATATTTATTTATTATAGTATTCCTTTACAATCTCATCCATTACCTTGCTTGTCCTTGCTGCAGTTATTCCTGTACTTACGGTTGTACTTTTTCCAATCAGAGCTTTTACTACCTGTTCAATAAGGTAAATCTGCACATGTTCCGGCCTGACGTTTTCAAACTCTGTTCTTCCATCCTGGTTTTCAAGAACAATGGGTATGAAATCAAAGCATGAGAATCTTATTAATCCTTTATCTCCTATGATCTCGATCGAATCTATGCTGCTTTCTGCCGATGCGCTGAAGCACCAGGTTCCGGTTCCGGCAATATTATCTCCAAAGAGAAATTCAGCCGAAACATAATCTTCAGCTTTGTAGAGACCAGCCTGGTTTAGTACAAATGATCTTACCTTGCGGACAGGACCAAAAAGAAAATCAAGATAATCTAACTGATGTGATGCCAGATCGAAGAAGTGTCCGCCTCCCGATATCTTTGGCTCAACCCTCCATGATAATTTTCCTGATCTTTCTTCATCAGAAGCAGATTTAAAAAGCCGGAGCTGAACGAATCGTGTATTTCCGATGGCACCATTCAGTATCATTTCCTTCACTTTGACAAATCCGGGTAGCGCTCTCCTGTAATAAGCGACAAAAACAGGGATACCTGAATTCTCCGAAGCTTTATTTATCCTGAGGCACTCTTTATAATTCAGGGCCATAGGCTTTTCTATATATACCGGTTTGCCACTCTTTATAGCTTTTAATGCATATTCAGCATGGCTGGAAGGAGGAGTGGCGATATAAACAGCATTTATTTCAGGATCATTAATAAGTTTTAAGGCATCTGTGTAAAACTTCGGTACATTATGCCGGCTGGCGTAATCTTCAGCTAAAACAGCGTCTCGTCTCATTACTGCAA
>JAPLDY010000064.1 GCA_026391595.1 Bacteroidia bacterium | reverse complement strand
AAATAAATCCTATTAGCTTTTCTGACATCCAGGTTTTGAAGTTGCCGCTTTCATCTGAATAGATAAAATATCCTTCGAATTCAGGATGAAGGTCCAGGAATTCTATTGATTTTTCTTTACCCATAACCATACAGGCTGTTGCGATCCCGTCGGCTGTGGCACAATCGGATGCAAGAATTGTTGCGCTTAACAGCTGGTTTTTAGCCGGATAGCCTGTCTTGGGATCTATAGTATGAGAATATTTGATGCCATTTTCGACATAAAATTTCCTATAGTTCCCTGATGTAGCAAGTGACCTGTCTTTTATTTCTATAACAGCCTCCAGATCGTTTCCTGGTACCATATTGTTATCTACAGGTCTGTCAATTCCAATTCTCCACATTGAGCTTCCCCTAACACCTTTAACTCTCACCTCACCTCCTATTTCAATCAGATAGCTTTTTATACCTAAGTCATTAAAATATCTGGCAATGACATCGACCGAGAAACCCTGTGCTATTGCATTAAAATCCAAGCTGATACGTGGATCAGCCTTCCGGATCCTGCCATTAACCAATTCGACCTTATTCATACCGACGAGCTGTAAAAGACTGTCTATCCGGGCTTCAGAGAAGTCCCTGTGCTCATCAGGTCCAAATCCCCATGCCCTGACAAGTGGACCTACGGTTACATCGAATGCACCGGATGTTAACCGTGAGATCTCGGCCGATCTTTTAAAAACCTCTGTGAAGAATTTATCCGGAACTGCATCTTCGTTACGATTGATCCTTGAAAGGATCGATGAGTCCTTGTATAGCGAGAGTGACATGTCGAAATCGTAAAGGATATTTTCTACTTCTGTCCTCAGATCAAGGGGATTCCTTTGATCAGAATTCTCAAAGACTATACTGTATGTAGTACCCTGGGCAGTTCCAGTAAAGTTAGAATATTCAGGTTTTTTTTTACATGAAGAAGTTAGGAGAAGAAATACAATAATAACTGAAAGAGACCTGTGAAGCATAAGTTTAGTTTATGCAAAAATAAAAAAAGGAAAGATATATTACTACCGGTTAAAACCGACAGTAATCCAAATTTCACTTATATTCCAAAGTCGTCAAACGAAATGTTTTCCTGAGGAACACCAAGGCTGTCGAGCATTTTAAGAATAGAGCCGTTCATCACGGGCGGACCGCAGAAGTAGTATTCAATATCTTCAGGATCTTCTCGTTTACCGAGGTAATTATCAAAAAGAACCTGGTGTATAAAACCAGTGTATCCCGTCCACTTATCCTCAGGAAGCGGTTCTGAAAGGGCCAGGTTGAATGTGAAATTTTGGAACTCTTTTTCAATTGCCCTGAATTCATTTGCATAGAATACCTCTCTGAGCGACCTTGCACCATACCAGTAAGATACTTTACGTCCTGTCTTCAGAGTTTTGAAAAGATGGAAAATATGTGACCTGAGCGGAGCCATCCCTGCACCTCCACCGATATAGATCATTTCTGAGTTTGTACTCTTGATATGAAATTCGCCATACGGGCCTGATATTGTCACTTTATCTCCGGGCTTTCTTGAGAATACGTACGTCGAGCAAATTCCCGGAGGTACATTCCTGAATTCCTTCTTTGCATTATCCCATGGTGGGGTGGCTATCCTGATATTCAGCTTGATAAGATTTTTCTCAGCCGGAAAATTGGCCATGGAGTAAGCCCGGAAAGTCTCCTCTGAATTCCTGATCGAGAGGTCCCACATTTTAAACTTGTCCCAGTCTGCGCGGTAATCTTCTTCTATTACGAAATCCCTGAAAGTTGTCTGGTACTTTGGAACGTCTATCTGAATATATCCGCCTGGTTCGAAGTTTAGCTGTTCACCTTCAGGCAGTCTGACCACAAACTCTTTGATGAATGTTGCAACATTTATATTCGAAACAACTTCACATTCCCATTTTTTTATTCCCAATACTGACTCCGGAAGTTTTATCTTCAAAGGCTCCCTTATTTTTACCTGACACCCCAGTCTCCAATGATCATGCTGTTCCCTGCGTGTGAAAAAGCCAGTCTCGGTAGGCAATATTGATCCTCCGCCATCCAGAACCTGGCATTTGCACATGCCGCAAGTTCCTCCGCCTCCGCATGCAGAAGGCAGATATACCCCGTTCCCCGAAAGAGTCATCAGCAGGTTTGAGCCTGGGGAAACAACAAGATCCCGGTCGTTTATGTGAAGAGTAATTTCTCCTTTAGGGGAAAGCTTATCCCTGGCAACAAGAAGCATAAGTACAAGCAGCAGGATTATAATCAGAAAGACAACGATACTTAGCAGTGTTGTTCCTATAGCGGAGAATCCTAATATCATAATGTAAAAATTTTGTCAGATTTTAATTCCCATGAATCCCATAAACGCTATTGCCATCAGCCCGGTAAGGATAAACGTTATTCCCAGCCCTTTAAGCGGGCCAGGTACATTGCTGTAGCGCATTTTCTCCCTTATAGCTGCCAGTCCCACAATCGCAAGCATCCAACCTACCCCGGAGCCCACTCCGAAAACCGTTGCCTCAAGAACATTCTCATATTCCCTTTCCTGCATAAAGAGTGCTGCGCCAAGAATAGCGCAGTTGACTGCTATAAGAGGGAGGAAGATCCCCAGTGAATTATAAAGTGGAGGACTGAATTTTTCGACAACCATTTCAACCAGCTGAGTCATTGCAGCTATCACTGCTATGAATATCATGAAAGTGAGGAAGCTGAGGTCGACGTCGGCAAACCCTTCACCCAGCCAGATCAGTGCACCTTTTCTCAGGAGATATTTCTCGACAAGAAAATTGACCGGGACCGTGATTAAAAGAACAAAGATTACAGCCACTCCAAGCCCCATCGCCGTTTTAACGTTTTTTGAAACTGCAAGGAATGAACACATGCCCAGGAAAAAGGCAAAGATCATGTTGTCGACAAAAATTGACTTTATGAATATATTCAGATAGTGTTCCATAGCTTTCTTTTTAATTATTTCTCGATAAGACTATTATTCCTGCTCCTGTGTACCCATATTATCAGTCCAACAAGGATCAGGGCCATTGGTGGAAGGATTATCAATCCGTTGTTCTCATAGCCGGCTTTATACACACCAAGCTTTTCAATGACAGGGTATCCGTAGATAGTACCGGATCCCAGGAGCTCCCTGATGAATGCTACAATTACCAGGATAAGGCCGTAACCGGCTCCGTTCCCGAGCCCATCGATAAAGGATGGCCATGGTTTGTTAGCCATAGCAAAAGCTTCGAGACGGCCCATCAGGATACAGTTAGTGATGATAAGTCCCACAAAGACAGAAAGCTGCTTGCTGACGTCAAATACAAAGGCCTTAAGGAACTGATCGACCAGAATTACCATCGTTGCAGCCACAACCAGCTGAACAATGATCCTGATCCTGTCGGGTATATATTTTCGCATTGCTGCAATAACTACATTTGATACCGCTACAACTATTGTCACCGACAAAGCCATTACAATAGCCGGTTTCAGCTTTACTGTCACAGCCAGCGCGGAGCATATTCCCAATACCTGTACCGTAATGGGATTATTGTCAGCCAGCGGAGCAGTAAAAAACTTGAAATTTTTTGCCGAGAACATCGGCTCTTTTTCCTGATCGCTCATATGTTATATCCTGTTTTTTAAAAGGTAATCATTGTATTTTTTTATACAGTCATAAAGCATTTTCTCCAGTCCTTTGCTGGTGATTGTTCCTCCGGAAATGGCATCGACGCCATGGATGTCTGAGGGATCAGCTCCGCCTTTATGAACCTGTATTGAGATAAAATTCTCATTATCAAATAATTTCTTCCCGGGGAACATGCCTTCGAAACCTGATGTGTTTATTTCAGCGCCTAGGCCCGGGGTCTCACCTTTATGATCAAAGTTGACACCATAAATGGTATTCATATCCGACCTGAGAGAAACATAGCCATAAATCGGACCCCACAATCCTTTACCTTCAACCGGCAGGATGATCACTCGTTCACCATCATCCGGTGTGGCCCTGAAAACCGGCAGATACTGCTCTTCAATAGGCTTCTTCTGTTCATTCCTTAGAACAATTGTAAATGCATCTAGGCCTTCAACAGGCTCTCCCTTTGAGTTGAGCACAAAGCCCTCAGTTATGTATTTTGAATATAACTCCACTGTATTTCCCCGTGTTGCTGCCACACCAATGGATTCAAGTATATTCTTTTTCTTTTCGATTTCCAGGTTTCTTTCCTGGGCAGGCTGAAGCAAGGTTGCTGCAAGTGACAGCAGAGTGGCCACTGAAGCGACCATCACTGTAGAAAAAATGAAAATATACCTGTTACTGAACTGCTTCATTTTGTAAAATTATTGGTTGCAATTTTAGCCCTCTTAAGCCTTCTTTTTATACTTGACTGAACAACAAAATAGTCGATCAGCGGTGCGAAAAGATTCATCAGCAGAATTGCCAGCATAACCCCTTCGGGATATGCAGGATTCAACACTCTGAAAAATATCGATAAGACGCCAATCAGAAATCCATAGATCCATTTCCCTGTTTCCGTCTGCGAGCCGGTAACCGGATCTGTAGCCATGAATACAGCACCGAAAGCGAATCCACCCATTACAAAATGATAATAAAAGGGCAGCTCCATGTATGAATTTGCCGATACGGCATTTAACAGCAAGCCCATTCCAAGTCCGCCTGCGAATACTGAAACCATTATCTTCCAGCTTCCTATTCCCGTAACTAACAGGATCACAGCACCGATAAGTATTGCAATGGTCGAAGTTTCTCCGATTGATCCGGGGATCGTCCCGATGAACATATGAAGGAAAGACGGCAACCTTGTTATTTCGCCTGCAGCACTGATTGACAGTGGTGTTGCACCAGAGTAGCCGTCGATTATGTTTTTCCCTGCCGTAAGACCTTCAGTCCAGACATTATCGCCAGTCATCCATGCGGGATAACTGAAGAACAGGAATGCCCTTGCCAGAAGGGCAGGGTTGAAGATATTCATCCCTGTGCCGCCGAAGACTTCTTTTCCAAGGATCACTGCAAAAGCAACCGCAATTGCCAGCATCCAGAGCGGAATATCTATTGGCATGATCAGAGGAATAAGCAAACCCGTCACCAGGTAGCCTTCATTTATCTCATGACCTCGTATCTGTGCAGCTACGAACTCGATCCCGAGTCCCACTACATAACTGACTATGATCAGTGGCAGTATCCTGAGGAATCCGAACCAGAATGCCTTCAATATTCCTGCTTCTGCTCCTATCGACCTGAAATGCTGCAGGCCGGTATTATAGGAACCAAAAAGCAGAACCGGAATCAGTGCAATAATAACGATGGTCATTGTCCTTTTAAGATCGATGCTATCCCGGATATGCGATCCTTTTAAAGTCACCTTGTTGGGAACGAACATAAATGACTCGAATCCTTCAAATACAGAACGCAGTTTTGAGAACCTGCCCCCTTCCTCAAAGTGGGGCTTTAGCTTGTCTAACTTTTTTCGTAAAGAATTCATTATATGGTATTAACAGATTATACTAATTCATTTCTCTCATCATCAGATCGAGCCCTTTCCTTACAATGGACTGGATCTCGATCTTCGAAGGACAGATAAATTCGCAGAGTGCAAAATCCTCTTCTGCAACCTCATAGATACCAAGGCTTTCCATTGAATCAATATCTTCTGCAAGGATCGCTTTGAACAACTGCATCGGGTAGATATCCATCGGTACAACCTTTTCATACTGGCCGGTCATGACAAAAGCTCTTTCACCTCCATGAAGGTTTGTATCCAGTCTGAAATCTCCGGCAGAATGCAGTTTTGAAAGGAAGGTACGTGAAAAACTGAATTTCTTTGCTCCTGGTGCGGCCCAGCCAAAAAACTCATAGTAATCGCCTTCCGGGATAACTGTTATCTGTGAGTCGTAATATCCAAGGTATCCATCGTGTGATATCTTTGTTCCTGTAAGAACATTACCACTTATATATCTCAAATTTCCCTGCTTAACATTGTCAGTTACAAGGGGAATGACTGAACTTCCTGAAATGATCTTATAATACTGAGGATGAACAACTTCTGAACCTGTAAGGGCTATGATCCTTTGAGGCATGTAAATCCCCTCGAGGAAAAGAGTGCCTATAGCCACAACATCCTGTAGATTGACAAACCAGACTTTTTCGCCCTTGTTAATAGGATCAAGGTGATGAATATGCACACCAACATTGCCAGCAGGATGAGGTCCGGTGAACATAGATATCTCAACTCCCGAAGCATTAGAGAGAACCGATGAAGAAGCAACTGATCCATTCAATACAAGATTTACCTTCCCGTCTGTTAGTTTTGAAAGTGCATTGATACCTGTCTGAAAAGCCTTTGCCGGAGAGTTGTCCATTATGAAATTATAATCCGGAGCCAGCGGCGCTGTATCGAATCCTGAAATAAAAATTGCTTTTGGCACATCTCCAGGTTTTGCTATAACGTGATATGGCCGCTGTCGTATTGCAGGCCAAAAACCCGATGCGAGTAATTTATCCTTTATTTTATCACGGTTCAGTGATAATAAATCGGCTTTCCCAAAATCAATTTGCTCCTTGCCGCTTTCTGCTACGATAACCTCCAGTATTTTGCGCCGGTCTCCCCTTTCAACTGAGATAACAGTACCGCTTACAGGAGAGGTAAATACGATTTCAGGATTCAGCTTATCATGAAAAAGAGGGGTTCCCGACTGAACTTTTTCGCCCGGCCTGACATTTAGCTTGGGGGTAAGACCAGGAAAATCAATTGGCTTCACTCCAAACAAAACCGGATCGGCTGCTGTGGTTAAAACTTTTTCAGCAACGCCCTTTATCCGGATGTCAAACCCTTTCTTTAGCTTTATGGATCTGGACATTATTTGCGGATTTTAAAATAATTTCTTAAAAATCGAGTTCTGTTAATAAATTAACAACAGTTACAAAAATAAAAATAGATTGATATATTTAAATAAATATGCCTGATATGTTATAACACTTTTGCACTATTTTTGTTTACAATCTTTCGGAATCTAATTTTATGCGCAGATCAATATTATATTTCACCTTAATAATAGTACAGGTAAGCATATTGAAGGGCAATGATCCTGACTCATTATTCTATACAAATCATATCTATGATCAAAGAATAAAAACAGTCCAGCTTTACAAGGAGGGATGGAACCTGTCATATCCGGTGATAAACCTCAGCAGCACTGAGAAGCTGGTTTTTCAATTCGACCTTACAGGCGACCGGGATGAAGCTTATTATTATACTTTCATCCATTGTGACAAAGACTGGAACAGATCCGATATATTCATAAACGACTATCTCGATGGATTCACTGAAAATCCAATTGAAGATGTAAAACCATCATTCAATACAACGGTAAATTATTTTCATTACAGTTTGGTATTTCCTAACGACAGAGTAAATATCAAGCTATCGGGAAATTATATTCTCTATATCTATCCGGCGGAGACACCCGAAAAGCCTGTCATAACTCAGCGTTTCATTATCAAAGAGAATGCTATAAATGTTGATATGATTGTGCACAGGCCGCAGATGACCTCTGATAAAGATGCAGGCCAGCAGGTTGACTTTACAGTCGACCTGACCGGAGCAGGTATCATCGATCCTTACAGGAATATTTATTGTTCTTTGCTTCAGAACGGAAGATGGGATAATGCAAAGAACAATATGAAGCCTGAGATCTATGGCGCCAATGAGCTTAAATATAACTCATTATCCGAAAAAAACATCTTCAGTGGCGGCAATGAATTCCGTTATTTCGATATCAGAAACATAAAATACAAGTCGGAATACGTAAGAAGGATCGATTTCATGCTACCATATTACCATATATATCTTGCCCCTTCTGAAAGCCGGGAGTTCAAACCGTACTTCTACTGGCAGGATTTCAATGGGAAATATTATATAGCTTCACAGGAAGGACGCAATCCTGAAACAGATGCAGATTATGTATATGTTTACTTTACACTGCCTTCAAAATATATATTTGACGATGGCGATATATATATTTCGGGTGGATTAACCAACTGGTCGTTCAGTAACGACAACCGCATGATATATAACCAGGAGGGTGGTCAGTATGAATGCACAATACTTTTAAAGCAGGGTTGGTACAATTTTGAGTACGTCTTTATAAAAGACAGTACAAAGAATGGTGTTGCTTCAAAGTTTGAAGGCAGTCATTTCGAAACAGAAAATGACTATATGGCAATTGTTTACTATCGAAATCCCAATGACCGCTACGATAGAGTGATAGGCACCGGATCAATCAATACACTCAATCATATCTCCTACTGAGTTTTACCGTGGGAATCAATCCCGTACTGCATAAGAATGGTGTGTTTAAGTGTCTTCAGAATCTCCGTCATGTACTCATCAACTGCCTTAACCGAACCCGGGAGGGTATAGATCAATGATTTCCCGATAATACCTGCAACTCCCCTGCTGAGAAGGGCATTCGGTTTTTCCGTACCATATTTCACCCTGATATATTCCATAACGCCCGGAATCTCCTTTGAGAGCAGTGGACGGACAGTCTCAATGGTGATATCACGCGGACCAATTCCCGTACCTCCTGTGGTAATAATTATATCGCAATGACCTGTGGCACTTTTTAACAGACTTCTCAAAACAGAAGTATCGTCAGGAATGAGCTTCAGTTCAATATTGAATTCCCATTCCTCTGATCTCATGAACTCTTCCAGCTTTAATATGACACGGGGTCCGCTGAGATCCTCATATTCACCCTTGTGAGCCCTGTCGCTAAGGGTTATGACAAGCACTTCATATTTTGAAGGAAGATTCATTTCTTTACTTTTTCCGTAAGTTCAATTTTATCTATTACCATGTTCTTGTCCACTGCCTTGCACATGTCATAAACGGTAAGCAGGGCGATTGAAACAGCAGTCAGCGCTTCCATTTCCACACCGGTTTTTCCTGAACATTTTACTTCACTCACCGCGATCACTCCTGTATTATCAACTGAGAGAGAGACCTTTACGTTCTCAATTGAAATAGTATGGCACAGAGGTATCAGGTTCTGGGTTTGCTTGGCTGAATTTATTCCTGCAACCTGGGCAACTGTCAGAACATCTCCTTTTTTCAGCTGGTTCTCCTTAATCAGTTTTATTGTTTCCTCAGCAAGGCGGATATGACCCCGGGCCTTAGCAATCCTGGTCTGTATCTCTTTTCCTCCTATATCCACCATTATGGCTTTTCCCTGATTGTCGGTATGAGAAAGTTTTTTCATTTAATTAACCTCCAATATTATAAAATTTACCAGTTACATTATTTGAACCGCATTCGGGTTTGAGTTCGACTGCTTTCATTATTGCTTCTTCATAGCCCAGTTCTCTAATGTCGAATACCAGATCATTGAAAAGGCATGGCCTGAGTTTTCCGTTTGCCGTTAGTCTCAGACGGTTGCATAATGGACAATTGCCTCCAGTACCTCCGTCGACAGCTGAAAAATGTCCGTTTACGAGATCCATCTGATGTATATATCTTATATCCAGATCGTTTCTGAGACAGAAATCGGCAATCAGCCTGGCATCTTCTTCGTCTCTTGATTTTTCTATGACACAATTTATTTTTACGGGAACCAAACCTGCCTTTTTTGCTGCAATTATACCTTCAAGTACGTCATTTATATTCCCACCCCGTGTGATGTATGCAAATCTCTCAGGGTCAGTTGTATCGAGGCTTATATTGACCCTGTGTAATCCTGCATTTTTCAGATCTCCGGCAAAATCTTTCAGAAGAATCCCGTTGGTTGTCATTGAAAGGTCGTTTATGCCCTTAATGTCTGCAAGCATTTTAACCAGAGTCACTATGCCTTTTCTCACCAGGGGTTCGCCTCCTGTTATCCTGACCTTATTAATTCCATGTTTTACAGATGCTCTCGTGAAACCGGTTATTTCATCGAACGATAAAATATCCTCATGCCTGAGAAGTCTTATCCCTTCCTCGGGCATGCAATACCTGCACCTGAGGTTACACCTGTCGGTAACAGAAATGCGCAGGTAATCGATCGATCTGTCAAATCTGTCGAACACTTACAATTTCTCCTTTCTCAATAGTTTTAATTCCATAAGGAAGAGTAACGATGCCATCTGAGTGAGAGAGTGCCGAAATATGAGCTGATCCATGGAACTCGGCTGGCAATACCATCCCGTCTTCAGTGATTATAACCGGTATAAAGGCCATCCTTTCCGCAAATTTCCTTGAGAATTTCTCTTTCATCGGGAGCAATATTTCAAGTGGTTTCCATTGATGTCCCATCATTTTGCAGATCAACGGCCTTACGAGAAATTCAAATACTATAAAAGACGATACCGGGTTACCGGGAAGACCAAATATGATTGCATTATTGTGCACTCCGAAAGTGGTCGGTTTTCCAGGCTGAATTGCCACTCTCGAGAAGAGTATCCTGACTCTTGCCCGCTCGAGGACTGAAGGGACAAAATCAAAATCACCCATTGAAACTCCCCCTGAAATCAGCACAAGATCGTTTTCTGAGATTGCCTTTTCGACTATTGAAAAAGTGATTTCCTCATCATCCCTGGCAATGCCATAATATTTACCTGAGGCACCTGCCCTTTCGATCTGGGCCATCTGCTGGAATGAGTTGCTGTTCCTGATCTGAGACCTTCCAGGTTTTTCCCCTGGTTCCACAAGTTCACTACCAGAGCTTATTACACCAATGCGCGGCTTTTTGCCGACCATTACCAGAGTATGTCCGACTGAGGCCATTACTGCAATATCCTGTGGCCGGATGATCCTTCCCGGTTCAAGGACAACATCTCCCTTTTTCACATCTTCTGCCCTGAGAGCTATATTCTCCTTCGTGAAAATATATTTGAACTTTATCTTACCGGATGGAAGCATCTCTGTATCCTCTACCATTAAAACACAGTCGGCACCCTCTGGGACTGGTGCTCCTGTCATTATCCTTGAGCATTGGTTCGTGCCAATGCTTTTTTGAGGATGGAACCCTGCAGGAATGGTTTCTATTATTTCAAGATCATTCCCAATGTCAGACTTACGGATCGCAAAACCATCTACTGAAGACTTGTTGAATGGTGGCATATCCATGTCGCTTATTACCGCTCCGGCCAGCACACGGTTCAGGGAATCGGTGAATGAAATTATCTCTGTTCCGGTTGTAAATGCCGAGTTCATCACTATGTTGCAGGCCTTTTCAAATGGTATCATTTCCATAAGCTGTCTTCTTTAGTTTTTAAAAATTCCCTTGCAAAGCTATGCCTGCTTCAGGAGGGAAAGTAATCCATACCTCCGATAACTCACTTATCTGCAATTGTTTAAAGTTATCTGCAGAAATATCAATAAAGAATTTCTCGCCTGCTTCAACAGTGACTTCCATCCCATACTCCGAGGGAAATATTTCCCTTATTACCCCTTTAAAACAATTTGCCGGGGGATTTGATGGTTCAACACAATGGATTTTTATGGCATCACCCCTGATTATCATCAGTCCTTCCACAGGATAGTTATCCTCCTTCATTACAAATGCGAGAGTTCCGTCACACTGTGCTTTCCAAACTCCTTCTTCACAGGCAAATTTCACTCTGAAAAAATTCCTGATCCCTGAATATCTTGCAACGAACTTGTTCACTGGCTTGCAGAAAACTTCTGCCGGTGTACCGACCTGTATCAGATGTCCGTTATGTATCACTCCTACGCGCGTAGCCAGACTTACGGCTTCCCGGTAGTCGTGGGTTATATGCACTATGGTAAGCCCCTTCTTGTTAAGTCGCCGGAGAATCCTTTTTATATCATCCTTCAGGCTGGCATCAATAGAAGCCAGTGGTTCGTCGAGAAGCAGGACCCTGGGATAAGTTATCAGGGTCCGGGCGAGGGCTACTCTTTGAAGTTCTCCCCCGGCAAGATTGTCTGTTAAACGATTCAGAAGGTGATGGATATTAAGCTCTTCGGCTATCCTGTTCACTCTCTCATTTATCTCTTTTTTTTCAGTTTTTCTGCAATGGAGAGAGTAGGCAATATTTCCAAAGACAGTCATGTTCGGAAATACTGCGTAATCCTGAAATACAAGTCCGATATTCCTGTCCTGAATTTTCTTCTTTGTAACATTTTCATTATCAACCCATATCAAACCTGAATCAGGTTCGTTTAATCCTGCAATAAGTTCAAGCAGCTGAGTCTTGCCGGAGCCTGATCTTCCAAGAAGAACAAAATATTCGCCTTCCTGTATATCGATGCTTATACCGGCAAGCCTGAAATCGCCAAACTTCTTATTTATATTCTCAAGTTTCAGCATCAGGTGATAATTGAATTTCCTTTTTTCTTCCGGGGATAAGACGAAGGAGGATAAAGACACCAAGGGCTACAACAATAAAGAGTACTGAAGCAGGTCTGGCATAATTGAGGCCGAATGAGCTGAACCTTTCATAAATAAGAACCGGAGCTACCATAGGATGATACGCCACAATCACAACGGCTCCGAATTCGCTCATCCCCCTGGCGAACATCATGACGAACCCTGTCATTATGCTGCGCCATGCGATGGGCAATGAAACTGTGAAGAAGACTCTCGAGCGGCTTGCTCCCAGAGTAAGTGCTGCTTTTTCAAGCCGTTCCGGAACTGCTGAAAAGCCGTCCCGGGCGGAATTAATTAGGAAAGGCACGCTTACAAAAGCCATTGCTAAAGCTATTCCGGCAGGATTATTAATAAGCGTGAGCCCCATTGCATCAGCTACCTTGCCCAGAAATCCATCCCTTGAAATGAATCCCAGGACAGCGAGACCAGCTGCAGTATGAGGAAGAACAACAGGAAGGTCGATAATTCCCTGGACTATTTTTTTCATTGGGAATTTCTTTCTTGCAAGAAGCCATGCAAGAGGAACCGATCCGATTGCAAAAATAATTGTTGCGGCAAATGCCACCCAGAGAGTAAGCCAAATGCTTCCCTGGACTTCTTTATCATTTATTGTTTCAAGCAGTTCTGTTCCACCGGTCTTAATGAACATCCCGGCCAGAGGTGCCAGAATGAAGAGCAGCACCAGCGAGGAGAGGAAAAGCATTATCCAGTTGAACAGACTATTTTTTGTCATTTACGGTTTTATTCCGGGTGTTATTCCTTCAGGTATTTCTTTAGCTTATAAGGTATCAGATCGGGCTGTTCTGTTGAGAAGGGTACAATTGGATCCTGTCCGTTTTTTCTGAAGATCTCCATACCATCCTTGCTGATAATAAAGGCGACAAAATCAATTGCCAGTTCACTGTTGGGCGCATCTTTAAGTACAGACAGACTGTAGTTTATGTACTCACCCTTCACCTTCATTGTACTTCCTGGTTTACTGCCGGTAACATCGAGCGACACAAGATTATAGATATTATTTAATTCGGGATTCCCAAGGTTTATCTCATCAGGCAGTTCGATGTATTTCAGGTTATGCTGAATTGCCACAGACTTATACTGGAACATGTAGTCGACTGCATTCGATTCAATCAGCGCAACAAGGTCGACCTCCTTCGGGCGTATAAAAGTCCGGTTTTTTACCTGCAGCCGGTCAGCCAATCCCGGTTTCCAGTAATATTTCTCTGCAAGCTTAAATGTTAGCACGCTTCTGTAGCCGCAGGGATCAGATTCAGGATCTGATCTGGCATAGGTAACATCATCTCTCAGAAGGATGTCCATCCAGTTCTTAGAATTTATTTCATCGGCATATCTGGCTTTCTCCTGGAATGCAATTACAATCTCATTTGTGGCAAACCTGATACTCCATGATGAATAATCAGGAACAATGAACTTGTTGATAACGAAATAATCGGCGGAGGCTATGATGTCGCATGGTTTTTTCAGCTCCGTGATTTTCCGGGCACAAACGATGCTTCCTGCCGGCTCCATCAGGATCTTTACTCCTGGATTTCTCTTTTCATATTCATCAGCCATCTGCCTGAACGGAACTGAAAGACTGCCCGCATGAAAAATGATTATTTCACCAGATTTATTTCCCGTTTTATTCCTGCATCC
Organism: Bacteroidia bacterium; assembly: GCA_026391595.1. Classification (GTDB taxonomy): domain Bacteria; phylum Bacteroidota; class Bacteroidia; order Bacteroidales; family VadinHA17; genus LD21. Next base: position 14,694 of record JAPLDY010000064.1, on the reverse strand, counting down.
TGTAAGTGAAAATGCCAGAATAAATATTGAAAAAAGTAAGCGCCTCATCCTTCAATAATTACAAATTTATTAAGGGTATTGGTTTAAGATCCGAAAAATAACAAAAAACAGGAATATTATTAATGTATTTCTTCGGCTATTGACAGGATAGTATTTATTGTTTTCCAGTTTCTTGCGGTGCCGGTAACCTTCATCTTCTTTTCAAAGAAGTTTGTATAGAGTTTCGTTCTCCCGAAACCATTGGGACAATAAATAAAGATTTCTTTACCTATTATTTTGAATTTATCAGGCGGGTAATCAATAGTTCTTACTTTTTCTGTCTGATCATCCATCGGATCATCATATAAAAATATTACTGCGAGTTTCACAGGATCGAAATCATTATCTTTTTGAAAAGGATTTGCGGAAATTATTTTCTTTATCTCCCCGGCCGTCCTGATAAGGACTGGAATTGTGTACTTGAATCTTTTAAAGATTGCACCTTCAATTTCTGACGCAATACTCTGAATATCTGAGTTATCGTTGAGGCTGAAGACTACATTACCACTCTGGATATAAGTTTCTGCATCTTTGAATCCAATCTTCCTGTACAAATCAGAAAGCTCTGCCATCCTGATCATGTTATGACCGGTCATATTTACACCTCTGAGAAAAGAAACTGCTTTTTGCATTTGCTGACTCAGAATATTAATTGCAGGTTTGCTCCGAATGTCCTGACTGAAGGGAATTGAGCCTGCTCTCCGCTGATATAGGTAAGTTCTGAAGGATCAAAATTCCCTTGAGATGACCAGATCATCCATGGATTTTGAGTATAAAATGAGATCGTGGCACCTGAAACGTATTTATCAATCTTCAATCTTCCGACCGGAATTCTGTAATCCAAACTTATTTCTCTGAGCTTTATATATGAAGCATCATATACGAAACTGTCAAAAATCCTGTCGTCATGCAGGTTATGGAAGTACTCCTGAGCATCAACATAATAATCGACAGCTTCACCTGTTGTCTGAGAAACACCAAATACATGAAAACCACCCCCGTCTGCAACAGGGTCCCTTACAGGTATTCTTTTGTCATTTATATCAGCGGTCCATTCTGTCAATCCGGAGTATGTACCCCACATTTCGGAAAGAGAGAAAAATTTTCCACCGTACTGATAATCAAGGTTGATACTAATTACAAAATCCTTAAAGAGCATGAATGAATTCTGAATTCCCCCGGTATATTTTGGCAGGACACTTCCAAAATATTTATAAGGATCAGCTACATAGGAACCATCAGAATTCAGGTAAGGTCTGCCCTGTGGATCAATTTTCATCCCGCTGCCATAAAGTTCCCCCCATGGTTTTCCCTTTTCCTGGATCAATTCAGGACCCCAGGATGAGAAAGATGACTGGCTTGTCATCCTGGTCGCTCCGTCAGTGATGTTAATCACGTCATGTCTCAGTAATTTCGAAAAAATAAATATCGTCTCCCATGAAAAATTTGCTGAGGAGATCGGATTTATGCTGACCGAAAGATCTATACCCTTTTTTTCAATCTCTCCTGAGTTGATCATTATAGTTCCAAATCCTGAATAACTTGATACCTTGGCATTTACAGGGATCCCGGTCTCCCCTTGCTTCCACCAGGTGAAAGAAAACCTGATCCGGCTTTTGAATAAATCCAAATCTAATCCGGCTTCCGTTTCTTTCTTAACCGGTCCTTTAATACTTGATGGGACAAGATAATCTGGTGTTGATGAAAGCCTGTTACTATTCCAGTAGTAATTTCCAATGGTATAGTTTACTCCGGGGTAGGTATAAACAGGGATCGACTCAGGAATTTCCCCCCATGCAAACCTTATCTTTCCAAAATCCAGGAAAGGGACAGAGAACAGATTACTGAAAATGAACGTGCCTCCAAAGGATTTTGCCAGAATGGAATTATTCTCAGGAGGTAATGTTGAGTGAAATTCTTTGCGCAGGACAAGATCAAAAAGTATAATATCCCTGTAACCGGTAAGTGCTTTTAAAAAGAATGCTCTCTGTTTTTCCTCAGACCTTTTATTTACAAAATAAGCCTGGTCCCTGGAATTTGAAATAGTGTACAGTTCATCTACAATCAATCCATTTACCGTATTCGCGCTATTTGCCTTAAGCATGGTTGAGTAAAAGTCAGATCCCATATCAGCAACCAGAGATAAGTCTGAGATCTTCTGGTCAAAATGCAAAAGTCCCTCAAGGTTTTCAGCATTGGAGTAAGAAGTTCCTGTTTCATAATATCCATTACCGTAACCATAATAGCTGGATTGCAAACCACTGTAATAATGGAATGGTATTTTAGTCTCTGACCATCCGTTCATTTCCTGCCTTCTGTAAGCAATTTTCAGATCAATTCCCTTAGATATCTTGTAAGTCAATGAAATATTACCGATCAGGTGATTGTTTTTCTTTGAGAAATCAGCTATTTCCATCCAGGTATAGCTATTGAATCCATAGTTAGATCCATAGAAGCCAAGGGGATTCGAAGGATCATAATATTTCGGATCACTATGATTCCATGATGCATAACTCCCTACCGGGGATCTTAGCCCTGAAAGCTCTTTGAGCATATCCATATCAAGATCCCTGTGGAACCATTGATTGAAAGTGCCTGTAGTGTTGTTCCCATATTTATCATCGAATTCTCCTTTCAGCATTCTTGTGAAGAAGTACAAATCAGCTTCAAACTTTAATCTTTCTTTAATATTGTAAGAGGCTTTAAGGCTGAAATTGTTCCTGTTGAAGGAAGTGTTTGGCATCAAGCCTTTTGTATCAATATTCCCGAACAGTGCCCTGATATAAAAATCTCCTTTACTCCTGGTGAAAGCAATGTTATTATTAGTGGTTAAACCTGTATTGTAGAAATCTTTAATATTGTCAGGCTGCGGTACAAGCTTTGCTGTTGTACCGGTATATTCAGTACCCGGATACCACGAGTACCATGGGATATACTCCTGTCCAGCCATCCTCGGGCCCCAGCTGCTATCATCATAATAGTTATGATAATATTTACCATCAAGCTGAGCCCAATCAACCGGATCTATCCCCGGCCGGTACTCGTATAAAAGCATATCCTGCATATACCCTCCTGCATAAGAATCCTGGTATGCAGGAAGCATACTGACTCTTGAAAAATTAATACCGGAGTTCAGCTCAATTTCGCTTTTATCTTCCGCCCGGGTACTTCTTTTAGTTGTAATGATCACTGCTCCGTTTGAAGCTTTGGATCCCAGTAATGCGGTTGATGAAGGACCTGAAAGTACAGTAACCTTTTCTATTTCATTGTAGTTTATGTCGTTGATGTCGGAAATGAGTGTTCCATCGACAATATAAACCAGGGATTCTCCGGTGGAAAGACCGCTTTGCCCACGCAAAGTAACATATCCTGTACGGCCAAGCGCCATTTCGGACTGACCAAACAATTTCAGTCCTGCAACTTTCCCTGCAAGGATATTATTGATATTATTCTGATGCGATGGATTAAGCTTTTTACCTGAAAGGACCTGTTTCATTGAAGCAGATAATAAGCTGTTTTCTTCTACTTCGTACCCAATATTAGCAGATTGAAAGGCATTCTCGCTTTTAAATTCAGGTTCAGCATTTATACTATCGGGTAATTCAGGAGCTTTTAAAGTAATTTTCCTCTTTTTGTTTTCTTCAAGGGCAGACGCTTTTTCCAGAACTGCATCGACAGATCTGCCAGAGACAGGAATAATACAACTTTTCATTCCCACCCTGGAAAACTTCAGCTTAGTGGCTTTTTCACTGATTCTTATTGCATATTCCCCGTTAATATCAGTATGGCTGAATGACAGATGCCCTTCTCCCGCAAAAACTCTTACTCTTTTAATTGGTTCGCCATCTGCATTGGTTACAGTACCACGGATTTTTATCTGAGAATTGATTTCCCCGGAAATACAGATAAAAATAAGAAAAAAGAAAAAAGCCCTTTTCATAACTTTTCCGTACAAGACAAAGGTACTTCTATTTCACTCTTCTACTGATAGTTTTTTACAACCTCAATAACCTCTGGCAAATCCATCCCTATCTTTTGCAGGAATTCTATTTTAGGAACCCCATTGTTGTTCCAGCCCCTTCTTTTGTAGACAGCATTGAGAAGTCCCTCATATTGATCTTCCCTCTGTTTACGGAGGATCTTCATCTTCTCCTCTGTTGTCATTCCTTCGGTCTTTATTCCAAGCTTCTCCCGGAGCTGTTTGTCGTATCTTTCCACCCGGGATTCATATTCTTCCTTAGTCACAGGACCTGCAGCACGGTAAGGCTGCCTGTCATGAATCCGGGTTCCAAAACCTCTCCTCAGATTAAAGACCCGCTGGAAGTTATATACCCTCTCAGAATCTTCAATTAATCTCTTCTTATCAAAATCACGACCTGTAACTGCCTTATATATAGTAATATAATTATCCACATGCTCCGGCACTTTTGCCGGTTCATCAGTCTGCGCATTATTTTCAGGCTCTACGTCGTTCCACGGCAGTTTACAAAGACCCACAAGACCAAACCACGTCCTGAACATAGGGAAATAGTGAAGCGCTTCAGCCTTGTTTTCAAAAGTAGGGATCTGGTTGTTGACCATATCCATAAATATCAGCCAGGCTTCATCATGCTGCGGACCTTTATTTGTAAGCGCAAAGCCTCCCTGCTGCGCAAGGGATTCCTTAGACATATATTGAGAATATTCAAGCCCTTTGTTCTCCATTCCTATATCATTAAGAAAAGAAGCATCGCCCCATCCGTTGACTATGAACAGCTCCTTCATCTTTCTGACGCCGAGTCCTGCAATTTTTCCGAAACCTTCACCTTTTGCAAGTTGATGAAGCATCTTCATCGCTTCAACAGCATTTCCGAATTTCAACTCAAGTCCGCCGGTTCTCTCCTTATTTAGGATACCGTTTTCATAGCATTCCATAATGAATGCTGTCAAGGTACTCCAGGTTATTGTGCAAATCCCATATGTGTCGCAATAGAAATTTGCCTCAATTATGTAACCTGGATCGAATATACCGCAGTTTGAACCCAGTCCTGCAGCATTCTCATACTCGGGACCATCAACAACCACTTTTTGTCCCTTGTAGGGGCCGCTTTTGAGCTCAAAATCTTCAACTCTCTTGCTGCATGCCATATTACATCCTATCCAGCATCCGTCAGGAGTATTCTGTATGAAGTTCCTTTTCCAGACAGAAGAATCTATTTTATATGCATCAGGGTGGCTCCCGAATTTATAGTTATGAACGGGAAGGAGATCATGGTCATTCATTATCTCCATCAGGTGGGCGGTACCCACCTGCCTCATCTGGCACTGCTTGTCATCAAGCTCGCGTATCTCCCTGTTAAACCTTTTCCCGCGCTCGGTAATTGCCTCAAGGTCAACAACATTATTAAGATTACCTTTTACTCCGGGAATTTTGCAGACTACGGCTTTTATCTTTTTATTTCTGAAGACGGTACCTATGCCTCCCCTTCCAGCCTGCTTAAGACGGATCTTTTTTCTTTTAGGGTCATAAAAGCTGAAGTTCAGCATTCCGATAAGTGAGTGTTCAGCTGCTGATCCTGCAGAAACTACCCCGATATTTTTTCTTCCATCCTCATTTTCAGCAAAGATATCTGTCATCTGCTCGGTAAGGATATGGCTGTCAACTGCTTCGGCTGGGGCTTCAAATATCTCCACTTTATGGTTTATGCCGTCAATGAAAATGATCACATCACTCGTGGCTTTCCCCTGGAGTTCCAGTGCATCGAAGCCCGAGAATTTCAGAAATGGACCAAAGAAGCCGCCAACATTGCTGTCCATTACAGAGCCAGTCTGTGGGGAAAGGCTTACAACCAGTGATTTGCCCGTGCCTGAATATTGTGTTATCCCGCCTATCGGACCTGATGATATAATGATTTCATTTTCAGGATCATTCCATTTAGTATCAGGCTTTGTAGCATCCCAGAGAAGTCTTAACCCATATCCTTTTCCACCAATGAACTTTTCCTTCATCAACGGAGGAACATCCTTTTCTCTGATATCAACTGTACCGACATTAATATACAGGATCTTGTCAGTGTATCCTTTGCTTAGAGGTTTCCAGTTATAATCCCACCTCTTAAGGATCTTATGCTGTGACTTAATTGAAGTTATATCCATAGCCGGGAAGTTTATATGATAAGCAACGGTAAAAATCAAATTTACGAATTTTTGTCGTGGTTCTATATGATATAAATCACCATGTAATGTGACCTTGCAAATGATTTAAAAGGTTTGTAACTTTCGGCATTAATAATAATTCCTAAAATGAATAAATTAGAGATCAGCCTGCTCATTATGTTTACATTGATTGCAACAGGTTGTGAGACAAATAAGTGGCAAGAACATGAGAATAGACTGATTAATAATTATCTCATATCATTGGAGGATACTGTCTATGTGCACTATTCCAGCGGATTGTACTATATAGAACTTATACCGGGAACGGGGAGATCACCTGTTGATCTGGATACGGTCTATTTCAAGTATAAGGCAGCATTCACAGATTATGTCCAGTTCGATAAAAATATTCCTTATTCCACACCTTATAAACACGTTATGGGAACATTTGAAGATGTGCAAATAGGTGTTGATGAAGGATTACGTTATATGAAAGAAGGAGGAACATCAAGACTGCTGACACCTTCGAGTCTTGCATTTGGTTTTGAGGGTATCCATGGTATCGTAGCCGGTTATACACCAATACTTTGGACAATAAAGCTGGACAGCATTAAAAGGGGTACTGGAAGATAATGCCTAATATTGAAAAGAGGATTCAATGAGATTCTCAGAGATCAAAGATCATCTTTCACAATTCAGAGTAGGCATCGCCGGTGCAGGTGGACTTGGCTCTAATTGTGCCGTCGCACTAGCCCGCAGCGGAGTGGGGACACTGGTCGTTTCAGATTTTGACGTTGTGGAACCTGCCAACCTTAACCGACAGTACTATTTCACAAGCCAGGTAGGGATGTACAAATCAGTTGCTTTGAAGGAGAATATCGCCCGAATAAATCCAGATATCACTGTAATCGCCCTGACACAAAAGCTTAACGGGAGAAACATTCCGGAGATATTTGTTGGCTGTGATATTATGGTTGAGGCTTTCGATAGTGCTGATATGAAGGAGATGCTGGTCGAGACTATTCTTACAAAAATGCCGGGGACTCCGGTTGTAATTGGTTCCGGTCTTGCAGGCTGGGGAGACAGTGATGCAATAAGATACAGAAAGGTCGATGATACTGTATATATTTGCGGCGATCAGTCAACTACAGTCGATGATGATATGCCACCGATGGCTCCACGGGTAGGGATGGTGGCAAATATGCAGGCTAATACGGTTATTGAAATTCTCATGAAAAGAACAAGAGACTATTTTCGGCTATGAAGATATTTCTGAATAACAGGGCTGAAGAGTTCAATGCAGAAACACTCAGTGTAAGCGAGATGCTCGAGCTGAAAAAATTCTCTTTCAGGATGAGGATCATCAAGATTAATGGTGCCCTGATTCCTAAAGACAGATATGATTCTACTTTTATTCGAGAAGGAGATAATGTTCTTATGCTGTACCTGATGAGCGGTGGTTGAATAAAAAGTCTTAACTTTGTTTCATAATGCTAAGGTTCAAGTTTATAGATAAAATACCCCCTTCACTCAGGAATAAATATATTCTTACAATCCTCATCTTCCTGATATGGATATTTCTTCTTGATTCAAACAACCTTGTTGCCAGGTTCAAGGATATGAGTGAGCTTCGCAGTCTCAGGAGCGACAAGGAATACTATACAAATAAAATAGAGGTTGACAAAAGGAAACTCAGGGAATTAAAAACGGATAATGATAACCTTGAGAAATTTGCAAGGGAGCAGTATCACATGAAAAAGGCTGATGAAGATCTCTATATTGTCCTCACTCCCCATGAGGACAGAAAGATCTCTCGCAGGAATAATTAGCTTTTCCTCTCCAATAACCTGTAATAAACAAGAAGTTCATATGGATCTTTCGACTTCACATGATGTCCGATAATTGAAAGCAGTTCATAAGCGGCATCTGCAACGGGTTGTTTTTCAAACATCCCCGGATGTACGTGATTCAGGTATTTCACTATCCTGAACATATTGAACCATCCGTAAAATCTTTTTAAAAATGAATCCGGATTTGAAGTATTGTCCCGTATCTCTGAAATTTTTGTAATCCATTCGATAGGATCAATAAATGACCTTACTCCTGCAGGAAGATTATTGTAAAAATCAATTATTCGTCCTTCATCGGACCTGAATAGTTTCTCAATCCCTGAGAATAAAAGGAGAAGTTCCCTGAAAGCAGCCGGATTATATGTAAGGAGGCCGTCTACACTTTCATCAAGGAGCTTTGATATCACAGCTCCTGTTCCGAAGGGGACTCTTCCGGATCTCCTGGGAGAAGGATGTACGGTTGTTGAATCAAGTTCAAAATAGCCACCCTGCGGAACGATTTTCTGTACGAAATAGAAATCCTCACCCGCCTGCCTGCGATTCATACCACCAGCTTTAAGATATACCTCTGCCTTGAAAGCTATTGCTGAGCCAATTGTATGAAATGCGTATGGATAGCCTGAATATCTGACACCCTGGTAATAATACCTCATGTGCAACTCATACATTGTGACGTACTTATACACTTCATCAGCGAATTCTTGTCCTGAAAGAGGGTGCTCAAAACTAATCGAACAAGCTGTACGGTCTCTCCTTTTTAAAAGTTGGTTGCAAAGTTCGGTGAAATAATTTTTATCGACAGTGCAGTCTGCATCCAGACTCACTATAACACCACCTGGTTTTCCGATAGAGTCAAACCGGCGAATGGCTTCGTCCATGCCTGTCTTCCTTGCCAGTCCTGCACCCCATCCGCGTATCGCAGGCTCTCCTGCATTATAATAATAAGTTCTGAAAAAGCAGCCGGCATTCTCCTTTTTCCACTTTTCGATATTGTTTATACAGATAGTATTGTTTTTCAGTATTTCCCTGCCAGCTCCCGGAGGTGCATTGACTATTATGATTATCTCAACCCTGCAGTCGGGATTATTGCATGAAGAGAGCGAATCCAGAAGAACCGTTATTTCCGGCTCATCATAAGCAGGTACGACGACTATTATGCCTGTTTGAGGATCAGGCTGTTCAGAAATCAGTTCCGGGAATAAGGCTCTCCTGTCAAGCCACTCTGTGGCAAAAGCCATTATTTCTATTTTTTCTCAGCCTGGTATTTCAGATTGATGGCGTCCAGCACCTTCTGGGTTATGTCAAGGCCGGCGTCACCATAGAGAACCGGGCTTCCGAAGCTCTTGCCCAAAATATACTGGTAGTTATACTGAGTCTTATTTTCTTCCAGGAATGTGGTGATATAATCGACTATCTGCCTGTTCATCACCTGCTCTTCTTCGAGAAGGTTTGACTGGAGGTTGTCGCGAAGAGTCACCAGTTCCTGTTGCTGCTGATAAAGAGCCTGTTCCATTTCTGCAGCTGTAGCTCTTGTAATCAATCCTTTACTTGCTTTATCCTGATAGTCAGTAGTGCTCTTTTGATATCGTGCTGCCTTAGAATTGAGCTCAGCCTCTGCTTTCTTCTGCTTTTCCATAAGGTCTGCTCTCCTGTCGAAGAACATATCGAAATTATAGATAATTGAGTCAATATTTACAAAAGCAACGCCCTGTGCCTGAATCCCAGTTTCGGTAATGTTTTTGGACGATTTTTTATCTTTTTGCCCTGTAAAATGCAGAAAATATAGGAATGCAACTGCAAGAAATAAAACAGCAAATAGTGCAATAGAAAGTTTCTTCATTTCAGATCGAATATTTGTTAAACAATTGTAGGCCGCAAATATAGCGAATTAAATATAAAGGCAACAATAGATGAATGAGAAATAAATGATTGAAAGGCGCAGGGGTGCAACTGTGCAATGGAGTAAAAATTCTTAGAATTCGGGGCAAGGGATGGCTCTGATCCGTTTCTTCCCTGTGCCGATGGTAAACGATGTGAATTCATAGATCAGTGATATTTCGTGGGCGCCACCGGTGGAGGCTATCAGGTTTGATATCGTGAAATCATAGCTGTAACCAATATGCAGCTGGCTTGTCTTGATGCCTATCAGGCCTATTATTGCATCACCTGCCTGGGTGGTAAGGAATGGGATACCTCTGTACCATAAACCAAATATCAGGGGATCCCTGTAATAGTACAGGCCAATATCTGTCTGGGTGAACTTAGACTGTGTCTGGAAATTCACTGCAACCGATAGCACCTCTTTAAGTTTAACACGCAGCCTTGTCTTCTTATACAGTTGAGCGCCACCGTACAAATTAAACTTAATTGGCACATTTGCATCATCCCCATAGAATGAGGTTTTGGGTTTCAATAAGTGGTCGAGGGTGAAGCCAGCCCATATCCGATCGTTATAAGCAAGTGCTGATGTTGAAAAATCTACATCAGCAATGCTTTCAAAGGGAGGTGGATAGATAGATGGTGTAGTTCCGCTTCCTGATAGCATACTGTTAAAAAGGAGCTCAGATATGTCGAGTCCGGTATAATAGAATTTGAAATTCACTCCCGGTCTGATATGCCATTCTTTAGTTATGCTAAAATCGTACGAATACAGAAGGCCTATGTTTGTAGTGCTTAGCCTGCCTGAACCCGCCACATCGTAAGTAGCCAGGACACCTATGCCGGAATTAAAGGCTGGCATGGCTTTGTCAAAAGAAATGCTGTACGTTTGAAATACTCCTGGCACCGCAGGCCATTGATTTCTGTAATTCAATCCAAATCTGTACTCTTCCGTGGCTCCTGCAAAAGATGGTGACAGATAGAGCGGATTTGCATAGAACTGGGAAAATGTAGGATCCTGACTATAACAATCTACAGAAATAATAAATGCCAGCAGAAATATGTATTTGGTCCTCTTCAGCAAAACTGATCGGGTTAGTTTACGTTGTGAAAATAGTTAAATCAAATCACAATTCCGTCATATTTAACGAAATTTTACTCTAAAAGTGATACTGAGAACATGAATTTTTAATGAAGGTATGGAAATGTCTGATGAACGGCTCCTTTCCATTAATTAATGAAAGACCCCGTTATAAGAGGGCTTCAGATGATAAATATCAGTTTTTAAGAAGAGTCACATCACCCATTTTTGTAAACTGCTCGCCACTCATGAAATTACCACGCACTTTCCAGATGTAAACTCCGGGATCGCATAGCTGCCCTTTGAAATACCCGTCCCAGCCGTAATTGACATCATTGCTTTCAAAGATCAGCATGCTTCTTTTACTAAAAATCCTTAGCTGATAGTCGGTAACACCGGAGAAAACAGGATGGAAAATCTGTGAAGTCTCATCACTCTTTTGAGAATAATAACCGCCTGACGGGCCATTCGTATTTGGTATGAATGCATTGGGAAAATCAATGAAATAGCCCGATTTTGAAAAAGCATTATTTATTACAAGTGAGTCGGAGCATCCATATTCTGAAATTGAGATAAGCTGAATGCTGTAATTTCCATATTTCCTGTAAGAGTGGCGAGGTTCGAAAATATCAGAGTTCGCACCATCTCCAAAATCCCATTTATATTTTTCCGCACCTTCAGAATAATTATGGAATGTGATCTCATCCTGAGGCAGGAAAGCATCATCAGGGGTGATCTCAAATTTTGACATAGGTTTAGGATGGACAGTTATAACTACTGAAGAAACTGATTTGAGGCCCGAGCAAAATATATTAAGCGTAACTTTATAATCTCCTGCGTTGTCGAAGATCCATACCGGATCCTTCAATGTAGAGTATCCTCCATCTCCAAAGTACCATGAGCAGGAATCGAAAGGAACTGCTAGGCATCTGAAAGTTATCTTCAAAGGAGAACACCCGGAGATTGCTGAAGCTGCGATATATGCATCCGACTTTGGATTTCTCCTCAACCTGGTATTTTCTGCCGATGCATCCGATAAAACACCTGTTGCGGGAAGTGTGCTTACTTTCTGTGTACCGGTCGATTCAACGGCCATATTCTCAGAAAGTTTATTCTCAGTTTTTTTATCAGGAGCTGTTTTGGATCCTGTTTTCAGACCTGACTTATTTTGGTTGGATATGGTGGGTGCGTTCTCACCTGAGCTTTTAATGTTTACAGCAGGCTGATTATTATACCCTCCATTTACAGATGTTTCACTGGTTGTTTCAATCTGAACAGGCTCCTGGGCTTTTTCCGGTTTAATATCAGGTGAGGATGACAGGATCAGCGCCAGTGCTGTTCCGGCAGCAGCTAAAGCTCCGGCATACCATACATTGATCTTTGAAGGATTGAAACGCAGGAATTCCTTCCTCCCTACCTTGCGCATAAGTCCTGCGCCAACTGAAGGGGAAGGTGCAACCTCTGCATTTTCAAGCTTTTGCCTGAATAGATCACTTAACATCTTATCTTCTCTTACTTCATCCACTTGTCCTAATTTCTCCTTAATCCTTTTTTTTATTCACCATCAGCAGAATAATTGCTTTTAAGCGTCCTTAGTTTTTCGAGCTTTTCCCTTATCACTGCCTTTGCCCTGCTATACTGCGACTTGGAAGTGTTGGTATCAATATCCAGGATTTCCGCTATCTCCTTGTGCTTGTAGCCTTCAATAGCATACATGTTGAAAACCATCCTGTAACCCGGAGGCAGCTCATTAAGCACTTTATAAAGCTCATCGGAGGTGAAAAAATCCTCCTCAAAGCTTGTAACACCTGTCTCTACAGACACATACTCTTCAATCTCAATATGATATCTGAATTTCAGATTTTTATGATAATTAGTAATTGCCGTATTGACTGCAACTTTTCTTAACCAACCTATAAAAGAACCTGTTCCGGAATAATCCTTTATGTTGAAAAATATCTTTAAAAAACTATCCTGTAAAATATCTTCTGCCTCAGCCTTATCTGTTGCATACCTCAGGCAAACACCTAGAAGGAAGCGGGAATACCTGTCGTACAGCAACTGCTGCGCTCTCCTTTCATGCTTTGCGCATCCTTCTATTATTTGCTGGTCGCTCATCATATACTGACGACATTTTTAAGACATACCATATAAATAAATGGTTGCATAATCTGAAAAATTAATTCAAAATAAATAATTTCATTTTTGAATATTTTATTTCAATGACAAAGGTCATTAAAAAATATCTCGTTACAATCTTATTTAGCACCTTTAAAACGAAGTATTTCAATTTTATATTTTAAAACCATGTTCAACAAATTCATTGCAGCAATATTGCCCTATTTCCCAAAAAAATTCGTCTGGCTGTTTTCCAATTCATACATTTCAGGTGAAAAGGTAGAAGACGCCATGCGCGTATCGAAAGAACTCAACAGTAGAAATATCAGGGTAACCCTTGATGTGCTGGGGGAATTCATAAAAAACCTGGACGAAGCAGAAGCCAACAAGAAGGATTATCTTGATCTGATTGATATTTCACAAAAAAACGGGGTTGACGGTAATTTTTCCGTTAAGCCTACAAGTTTTGGCCTGCTTATCGACAAAGAGGTGTGCTACAAGCATATCAGGGAAATTGTGGCAAAAGCTGCTTCATATAATAGTTTTATCAGGATTGACATGGAGGATTCTCCATGCACAACCCTCGAAATAGAACTCTTCCGCAGACTGAAGACTGAGTTCCCGGCAAATGTAGGACTCGTGATCCAGGCATACCTGAAAAGAACCCTTGATGATATTAAGGGCCTTTCCGACCTTAACAGCGAAGCAGCACCCCTTAGCTTCAGATTATGCAAGGGAATCTATATAGAACCGGAAGCAATTTCATTCAAAAAGTACGAAGAGATCAATATGCATTTCCTCGAAGATCTTGAATATATGCTTGCAAACAAAATACATGTCGGCATAGCCACTCACGACAAACCGCTTGTGGACGGCGCATACACTTTACTCAAAAAATTTGACGTTCCAAAACGTCTGTACGAATTCCAAATGTTGTATGGAGTAACTCCAAAACTGCGTGAAAGCATTGTTAATGAAGGACATGAAATGAGAGTATATGTACCCTTCGGAGAAAAGTGGTTTAGCTATTGTACCCGCAGAATGAAGGAAAATCCCAGGATGGCAAGCGACATCATCAAGGCGATATTCTATAAGGGATAATATATACAGTGACCGTTTAGCCGGTTAATCTCCCACTCTCCCTTTATCCCCTTCACCCTGTCATTTCTTCTTGAGGAATTCCATATACCTGGAGATGATCATATTCGTTTCCTGATCTGTTACAACTGGCTTTACTGCCGATGGTTTTTCAGGTAATCCGTTAATGAGAAGGTATACTGCAGGAATCAGCAGTAACGGACTCAGACCTGCAATCTTGTCGGGAGGTATCTGACCTTTTGAGTAGGCATCATTCTTTTGCTGTTCCCTCAGCATTGCGTAGTTTGTTGCGGCATCTCCCAGTTTATTTTGGTTCACCCTCCCCTGGTATGAAGAAACAGCAAAGTTGTATTTTGCATTCTCCATCTGAGTGCTTGCCTCTGCAGGAGGTCTGAGCAGATCTGATTTCAGGGATGAAATTCTCGGAACGATGATTACTTCGGGAATAGTTAAAGTGTCGGAATGCATGAAGATACCTGCAAGGAATTCTTTACC
>JAPLDY010000130.1 GCA_026391595.1 Bacteroidia bacterium | reverse complement strand
CGGAACCGATGAGACTGGCATGGGTTTTATTGAACCTTCTCCCCCGGCCGTCCAGGAAGAGACTTCTCCTCCCCTTCCTTCAGACACTGCAGTAAATTCTAAAGAGGAGCCGTTGCTGACACAAAATACCGAGGAGGCTCCTGTAGTAAAAAAAGTTGATCCGGAGGTAGAAAAGAAGAGACTGGAAAAGATTGAAGCTGACAAAAAAACTCGTGATTCACTTGAAGCTGACCAGCTGAAAAAGACTGCTATTACTAACAGGACGAAGAATGCACTTGCCAATTCCAAAAATGCAGGTACCACATCCACCAGTGAGGGTGTTGCCGGAGGAGATGGAAACCAGGGCGTTCCGACCGGATCGGTTGATTCCCAAACCCGCGGGGACGGCAGCGGACTTGGGAATAAAGGTGTCTCCTACGATCTTCAGGGAAGAGGCGTCACGAAACTTACAGAACCTAAATATAATTACCAGGAAGAAGGAAAAGTCGTCGTCGAGATCAGCGTCGACAGAGATGGAAAGGTAACTCAAGCTGTATTTCGTGTCAAGGGTTCAACTACGCTAGATGAATCTCTCATCAGGATTGCAAGGGAAGCAGCGCTCGCGACCACATTCGATCCAGACCAAAATGCCCCTCTGTTCCAGAAGGGCTCAATTATCTATACTTTTAAGCTTAACTAGAGTTCCGGCTTTACCTGTCAAAAAGCTCTTTGATGGCTATACTCAGGTTATTGAGCAGATTATTGTCTTTAATTATATAGTCAACTATCCCTTTTCTTGCAAGCTCAAGCACGATCTCTCCGTTCTCCTGACCCGAAAGCATTATTACCGGTATGCCCGGTTTTATTGTTTTAATTTTGTCAAACACTTCCATCCCGTTCATTAATGTCTGTTCCTTTGGTACAAACAGATAGTCAAGAATAATAAGGTCAGGATCTTTATTCAACGATTTGAGACACTTTTCACCCGATTCAAAAGCTTCAAGCTTATAACCTTCGGTAGTGAATCTCTTTACTACCAGCATGTTAATAAATGGATCGTCATCAACGATGAATATTAGTTTCTCATTGCCCATTTTAGATTTTAATGATACAGTTCAGGTACAAAGTTAATAAAATTATTGATTGTTGAATTTAACAATCTATCGTCGATTTGTGATCATTCCGAGAAAAGAGGGTATGATCCCATCATTTTTACAACTTTTTCACCTGTGTTCTTTATTACAGCCTCATTATCGATATTTGAAATTACATTGTCAATAAGGTCAACGATATCACCCATATGTTCTTCTTTCATTCCACGTGTAGTTATAGCAGGGGTTCCAACCCTCAGTCCTGAAGTGAGGAAGGGAGACCGGCTATCGAAAGGAACCATGTTCTTATTCACTGTAATGTGAGCCTGTACAAGAGTGTTTTCAACCTTTTTCCCTGATATTTCCGGGAACTTTGTTCTGAGGTCGATGAGAAGGAGGTGATTGTCGGTACCGTCGGAAACGACCTTATACCCTTTATCCATAAATGCTTTAGCCATTACTGAGGCATTCTTTTTAACCCTTATCTGATATTCTTTGAATTCAGGCTCAAGTGCTTCACCAAAAGAGACAGCCTTGGAAGCGATCACATGCTCCAGTGGCCCGCCCTGAACACCAGGGAAAACTGCTGAGTTCAGAATAGATGACATCATTTTAATTTCACCTTTTGGTGTTGTTATGCCCCAGGGATTTTCAAAATCCTTGCCCATAAGGATGATACCTCCCCTGGGCCCCCGGAGTGTCTTATGTGTAGTGGATGTAACTATATGAGCATATTTAAGCGGATTTTTAAGCAGTCCCGCAGCAATAAGCCCGGCCGGATGTGCCATGTCGATCATCAGAAGAGCGCTAACCATATCGGCAATCTTTCTCATCCTTTCATAATCCCATTCACGTGAATAGGCTGATGCACCTCCGATTATAAGCTTCGGCTTCTCTCTGAGGGCGATCTCTTCCATCATATCATAATCTACCAGCCCTGTCTCTTCCTTTACACCATAGGCAACTGGTTTAAAGAGTAAACCCGAGAAGTTGACAGGAGAACCATGCGAAAGATGTCCGCCATGCGCAAGGTTCAGTCCCATAAAGGTATCACCGGGCTTTAGCACTGACATGAATACTGCCATGTTTGCCTGTGCTCCCGAGTGAGGTTGAACATTTGCATACCCGGCATCGAACAGCTTCTTAAGCCTGTCGATTGCTGCCTGCTCAGCCAGGTCAACAATTTCGCAGCCGCCATAATAACGGTAACCGGGATAACCTTCCGCATATTTGTTTGTGAGTACGGATCCCATTGCTTCAAGGACCTGCTGGCTCACAAAGTTTTCTGAAGCAATTAGTTCAATGCCGTTCAGCTGACGCTGACGTTCTCTTTCGATGATGTCAAAAATCAGAGTATCTTTTTTCATAATATGATGGTTTTAAATATTATTCTTCAGAAAACTGTACAAGAAGTTCACGATAGGTCGTATAAATTCGTGATTTTGAAATAAATCCGACATAATAGCCATTATCGAGGACCGGAAGGTTCCACGCACCTGTCTTGCGGAATGTTTCCATCACAGTTTCAATATTTTCCTTTTTATCGATATAGGAAGGAGGTATTGTCATCAGATCTTTTATAAAAGTGGTGTCGTAAATCTCCTGATTGAACATTATCTCCCTTACTTCATCGAGCGATATCACCCCTTCGAGTATATTATATTCATCAACAACAGGGAAGATATTGCGCTTAGACTTTGAGATTACTTTCACAAGGTCGCCGAGGGTATCGCCTGGCTTTACCTTAATGAGATCTTTTTCAATTTCTTTTTTCCAGTCCATCTGGGAAAGAACTGCTTTATCCTTATCATGGGTTATCAGTTCACCTCTTTTGGCGAGCTGTACATGGTATATTGAGTGGCGCTCAAAGCTCCTCACCGTAATGAAAGCTATTGTTGAAGTAATAATAAGGGGAATCAGCAGATCATAGCCTCCGGTTATTTCAGCAATAAGGAATATTGCAGTGAGAGGGGCGTGCATCACTCCGGCCATCACCCCTGCCATACCAACCAGGACGAACCTGTTATCCGGAATATTGACATGAAAAAATTTATTAAGCATGCTTGCAACCAGGAAGCCGTTCACTCCACCAAGGAATAAGGTAGGTGCAAAGATACCTCCCACACCTCCGGCGCCGTTGGTCGAACTGCTGGCAAACACTTTCAGTACTACAAGTCCAACCAAAAACAATGTAAGGCTAAGAAAACTACCAGATACCTGGCTGAATATCCCGCTTGCAGCAAATGAGGAGATATCACCGCGGAGAAGCTCCATGATGGTGTCATAACCTTCGCCAAAAAGCGGAGGGAATAGAAAGATCAGGCCGCCAAGAACTATTCCTCCTGCAATCAGCCGCACATAGACATTTTTAATCTTTTCATACTTGCTCTCTATGTAAAGCGTCATTTTGGAAAAATAGAGGGAGACAAGGCCCGATCCGATACCAAGCACAATATACCATGGAATGTTTGCAATATTAAAAGCAGAAGTTATGTTGAAGGTAAACAGAACTTTGTCGCCCATCAGAAAATAGGCCACAGTAGCAGCGGTCACCGAAGATATGAGTAATGGGACGATCGATGAGATGGTCAGATCGAGCATCAGGATCTCGAGTGTGAACACGATTCCTGCTATCGGGGCTTTGAATATTCCGGCTATTGCGCCAGCAGCACCACATCCTATAAGAAGAGTAACGCTCCTGTAATTAAGTTTAAAAAACCTGCCTATCACTGATCCTATTGAAGATCCGGTGAGCACTATCGGTGCCTCCGCTCCAACTGATCCTCCAAAACCAATCGTCAGAGTGCTTGCCACAATGGAAGTCCATATGTTATGTGTTTTCAGAAAGCTGTTCTTCCTTGAAATAGCATAAAGGATCCTGCTGATACCATGGCTGATATTATCCTTCACAATGTATTTAACAAACATGATAGTGAGAAACATCCCGACGACCGGGCAGGCAAGATAAAGATAACTGCCTGATGAACCAGATATTCCCTCTGTCAGTATCTTATGTGTATAATGAATAGTGTTTTTCAGCAAAGCTGCAGCCAGAGCACTCAACAGTCCGACAATCAGGCTCAGGACATAGACCAGGCTGACCTGGTCTATGTCCTCAACACGCGGATGTAAAAGCTTCCTGAAAAACTTGTGTTTAAACATAATTATGCAAATATAAAAACATTACCAAAGCTTCCCTGATTTTTAATTAAGTTTGTCCTTAACGAGATGGACATTCAAGAAATTTCCCTGGCAGTGAAATAATCTAATTGACAGGGCGTATTATTAAATAGATAATCAGCACAAGGATTACACTAAAATGAGGATGCGGCTATATTTTACCTGCCTTATGTTTATTGCACTTTCCGTTTTCAGGTTATGCGGGCAGGTGGATACAGAGCGTCCTGAATCACCGGTTCTGGACCGCATCTCAGTAGATAGCGGCACTGGCAATGTAGAAATTTTCTGGCTGCCAAGTTCTTCACCTGATGTGTCAGGATACATTATTTATCTTTATCAAAACAATAGTGGATACGAGCTCGATACCATCTATAGCCCTTATGCAAGAAGCTATCTACGTACGGGTTCTGGGTCGGGTTATTTCAGCGAGTCATTTGTGGTGGCTGCCATAGACACTGCCGGGAATGTCAGCCCATTGTCTAATAAGCTTAGCACTATTTATACTGCTGCGCAAATAGATACATGCAATAAACGCCTTACAGTCAGCTGGAACAGCTACTCTTCGATGCCGAAGGAGGTACAAAGCTACTCACTTTATACATCCATTGACGGAAGTAGTTTTTCTGAAATACAGCAGACAACACCGGAGAAGACAAGCCTCGTGGTTTATGATTTTAAAGTTGATGCAAATTATTGTTTCGTTATAAAGGCAAATCTTGCCGGAGGAGTTTATTCAGGCTCTAATAAAACATGTCTTATTACAAAGATGCAGAAGCCACCCGAGTGGATAAATGCTGATTACGCGACGATAGTCCCGGCAAAGGAGATAATGTTGTCATTCACCATCGATCCTGCTTCGGAGATAAGGACCTTCAGTCTTGAAAGAAAGACTGGTTATGATGGTGACTTCATGCAGATTCATAGTTTTACCAACATCATTGGAAAAATCCTATATAGCGATGCCGATGCTGATATAAATAAGGTTAACTTTTACAGGCTCAAGGCATTAAACAACTGCAATAACCCTATCTCCATCTCAAATATTGCATCGAACATTGTTCTGACTGCTAAGAAAAATAATGAAGACATATTATTATCGTGGAATCAATATCATGATTGGAGAGGCATAAATGATTCCTATAAAGTGTATATCAAAACCGGGAAAGAGCTTGAAGAAAGATTATCGATCCAGAATGGTGATTCAGCAATAGTTCTGAAATATGCAAGTCTTATGTATGAAGTTTCCCAGTATGAGATCTGCTTTATGATAAGGGCTGTGGAGGCATCAAATCCCTTAGTCGAAAATGGAGAAAGCCGTTCTTCCGTTATATGTATTCCTGTAACTGAAAAGATAACAGTCCCCACTATATTCACGCCGGATTATAATTCGGTAAACGATCTGTTCAAGCCAATACTCTCCTTTACTCCTCTTTCCTACAAGCTGATAATCACTGATTTGAAACGAAAGACTCTATTCGAAACAACAGATTTTAATGAAGCCTGGGATGGCACAAATAACGGGGAGCCACAAGCTGAGGGAATATATTTATGGTTTATTAATGCAAAGGTACCTTCGGGAAAAGATATTGTCAGGACCGGTGCTGTGACCATAAAGCATAATCGCTGATTATTGTGGGTACCCCGGCCGGATCAAGTTTGACCGAATAAAGTTATATTTGTAAACTGGACAGTTTTGTTTCGGATGATTTATGGGTAACAAGGATTTTTTTGATGAGGAGGATAAAAAACTTATTCAGTCTGAATATGATTCTCTTGTAAACAACCTTCTAAGGTGCAATAAGCCCGGTGATAAAGAGATGATTGACAAGGCTTTCAGGATTGCCAATGAAGCTCACTGGAATATGCGCCGCAAATCAGGAGAACCGTACATCATACATCCAATTTCCGTCGCAAAAATAGTCAATCAGGAGATCGGGCTGGGTGCAAAATCAATTGCAACCGCTCTTCTGCATGACGTCGTCGAAGATACCGATTACTCCCTTGAAGATGTAGAAAGGGATTTCGGTCCCAAGATATCTTCCCTTATCGATGGTCTGACAAAGATCTCAGGTACATATAACAAGGAAAACACAGCCTCTATGCAGGCTGAGAATTTCAGGAAGATGCTGATGACCCTATCCGACGATATGAGAGTCATCCTGATCAAGATAGCTGACCGGCTGCATAATATGAGGACTCTCGATTCGATGCCCGAGCACAAGAAGATGAAAATTGCCGGTGAAACAATTTTTCTTTATGCTCCACTGGCTCATCGTCTTGGCTTATATGCAATAAAAAGTGAACTCGAGGATCTCAGTTTTAAATTCCGCCAGCCCCAGATATATGAAGAAATAGCTTCCAAGCTGAAACACAGCGAGAAAAAGTTTTATGCCCTTATCAATAAATTCTCACTGCCAATAATTGATAAGCTCAACAAGGCAGACATCCAGTTCGATATAAGCGGACGTCCGAAATCGATATTTTCCATTTGGAAAAAAATGCAATCCAAGAATGTCCCGTTTGAGGAGATTTATGATGTGCTTGCAGTAAGGGTGGTATTTGAACCTGTTCCCGGCATTCCTGAAAAGACACAATGCTGGAACATTTATTCAATGATAACCGATTCCTATCTCCCAAAGCCTGACAGGTTACGCGATTGGGTAAGCCGACCAAAACCAAATGGTTACGAAGCCCTTCATGTTACTGTCATGGGCCCTGAGGGCAAATGGGTTGAAGTGCAGATAAGAAGCCGGCGAATGGATGAAATAGCTGAAAGAGGCTACGCAGCTCACTGGAAATACAAGGGCGATTCGGCGCAGGAAAGCGAACTCGACAAATGGATAAAGAAGATTCGTACAATGCTTGAGAATCCTCTTGAAGACCCGATAGAGTTCCTCGATGAGTTCAAGATGAACCTTTTCTCATCTGAGATAATGGTGTTCACACCCAAGGGAACACTTGTCAGCCTGCCTAAAGGAGCATCCGCCCTCGACTTCGCCTATGAGATCCATACAGAGATAGGAAACAAAGCTATCGGAGCCAAGGTCAACTACAAGCTTAATCCTATCAGTGCAGTTCTTATGAGCGGCGATCAGGTCGAGATAATAACATCTGATATTGCCAAACCAGATAAGGAGTGGCTTTCATTTGTCAGAACTTCTAAAGCAAAGGAAGCTATTAAGGATGCCTTGAAAACGGAGACAACAAACCGCATCCATAAAGGGATGGAAATACTTGAGTCGAAGCTCAGGGACCTGGGCGTTGTTCCCAACGCAGAGGTTGTCAGAAAACTGATGCTTGCCTATGATGTACCTAATAAGGATGAACTCTATTCAGGAATTGAGCTCGATCTGATCAAACTTGATAACCTGAAAAAGATTGTGCGCAAATCTCCGGGAAAGAATGTCATCAAGTACTGGGAACTTAAACTGATAGGTGCGAAAAAAGAGACCAGGGAAGTACCTGAGAAAAGTGATAAGATTGACAGAAGTGTCCCTTTCCTTCTCAGGGAGAATGTTGAAAATTCAGAACAGTCCTATGAGATAGCCAGTTGCTGTAATCCTATTCCTGGTGATGAGGTCACAGGATACCTCTCACCTGAAGGTCAGATAATTATACATAAACCCAAATGCCCGGTTGCAATAAGGATAATGTCGAATGAGGGCAACAGGATCATTGCAGTTAAATGGGCAATGCATAAGCTTGTATCTTTTCTGGCAAGGATCCACATGACCGGGATCGACAGGATTGGTCTTGTTAATGAGATAACCAATATCATCTCTGCAGAGCTCAAGGTGAACATGACAAATATTAACATCTCTGTTCAGAATGGCATATTCGAAGGTACGATCGATGTTTACATTCATCACACTAAAGACCTTAACAACCTGATACTGAAGATATCAAATATTAAGGGTATCGAAAACGTAAAAAGGGTTGAAGATTTTTCAAAATAATCCTTCCTCAAGCTGAATCTCATTCTCCTTGTAATTAAAATAATCATACTTTTGCTATTATTTTAAATTAGTCCAAATATGGTTAACGACGATTCGAGGTCTACGGTGAAGAAGATATTCACAGATTACCTCGAGAAGAAAGGACACAGGAAGACTCCGGAGAGGTTCGCCATTCTTGAAGAGATCTATTCACGACCCGGCCACTTTGATATTGAATCTCTTTATCTATTCATGAAGAACAAGAATTACAGGGTCAGCAGAGCTACTCTGTACAACACCATTGAACTCCTGCTTGACTGCAATCTGGTTATTAAGCACCAGTTCGGGAAGAATATTGCACAGTTTGAAAGAGCGTATCAATGCAGCCAGCACGATCATCTGATCGATATCGACACAGGAAATGTGATTGAATTCTGCGATCCAAGGATAAGCGAAATAATCAGGACAGCCTGCGAACTGAATCATTTCTCTCCTCTTTACCATTCACTTTATATTTACGGTAACCTGAAGGAAAATAAGAAGAAGGAAAAGTGACCTATATATCCAGCCTCATTTTTTTCCACGTCTGAAAGGCTTTAATCCATTTATCAACAATTATCAGACACTGAGTTTTCAGGTCAAATTATTTCTTACCTTGTGGATTGTTTTTCAAAATTTGAGATTTATATAATATGAACATTGACATATTGTTAGGACTGCAATGGGGTGATGAGGGAAAAGGCAAAATCGTTGATGCAATAAGCCCGGGTTATGATATAATTGCCCGCTTCCAGGGAGGTCCCAATGCAGGACATTCACTTGAATTCAATAATGTTAAACATGTATTGCACCTTATACCTTCAGGCATTTTCCATGCCGAAAAGATTAATATAATCGGGAATGGTGTGGTAATAGATCCAGCCGTTTTTAAAAAGGAGATCGAGACACTCGGGCCTCCGGTCACAGAGCTGGTTAGAAGACTCGTTATCTCTGCCAGGGCCAACCTTATAATGCCAGGTCACCGTATTCTTGATGCAGCATATGAGCATAGCAAGGGATGTTCAAAGATCGGATCAACACTTAAGGGCATCGGACCCGCTTATACTGATAAAGTAGCTCGCAGCGGTCTCCGGGTCGGAGAGATCCTGAGTGACAATTTCAGGGAACTTTATGATGTCCATCTCAAAAACCATCTTTCAATACTTAAGAATTACGATTTTACCTACAATCTTGAAGAATATGAAGCTGGTTGGTTCGAAGGGATAGAGATGCTCAAAAAATTCCGTATCATCAATACGGAATACCTGATCAACGACCTTACCTCAAAAGGCAAAAAGCTGCTTGCCGAAGGAGCCCAGGGAACAATGCTCGATGTCGACTTCGGATCATATCCTTTTGTCACATCGTCGAATACGATCAGTGCCGGCGCATGTACCGGTCTTGGTATTTCCCCAAAAAAGATCGGTGATATTTTTGGCATCTTCAAAGCTTATTGCACCAGAGTAGGAAGCGGTCCTTTCCCTACCGAACTAAATGATGATACAGGCACATTGCTTAGAGATCTTGGACATGAATTCGGATCCACAACAGGACGTCCGCGCAGATGCGGATGGCTCGACCTGCCAGCTTTGAAATATGCCATAATGATAAACGGGGTGACCCAGCTCTTCATGACAAAAAGTGATGTAATGTCGGGGTTCAGCAAAGTAAAAGTCTGTACGTCATACCTTTCATCCGGCAAAGAGTGCCTTGAGATACCTTTCGACAATTCCCCGGTAGAGCCGGTTTATACCGAACTGCCCGGATGGGAAAGCGACATATCAGGGATAAGAGAGTTTACCAGGCTTCCTGAAAATCTGAAGAGTTACATAAAATTCATTGAAGATCAGACCGGTGTACCCGTAACGATGGTCTCTGTAGGAGCTGACAGAGAGGAAACTATTTTCAGATAGACAGGTTTCCTATCTCTTTTTATAAATCCAGGCATCAACCTGCACAGTATCCTGGAACTGACTGAGTCGTTTGACAGCCTTACCGACACTTTCGTACGACTCAGCAACCACCAGCTCAAATCTTCCTCCTTCCATCTGGATTATTTTTGTATCATAACCTCTATTTCGATATTCATCAGCCCATTGCCTCGCATATTCAGGTGTAATGAAACTTCCTACAACTATATTGTATTTTGATGCCTGTGCCAACCGTGCCTCTTCAGCAAACCGTATAGAGTCAAGCCTTGCATTTTCTAATGCTTGAAGTCGATTCTTGACAGCACTGAGCGAATCAGCAACCCTGATCTTTTTCTGCTGTTCAAGAAGCTCAGCAAGCTCGGTTTTCTTTCTGCCAATAATCTTTTTCTCCCTGAGAAACTTGCAGGATGGCAGGGATACTATTATAATCAGAAGAATAATCGCAGTTAAATGTTTCATGTTGGTATGAATTTGTTTAATAACTATCTGCCAGACAATATCTTAAAAGGCTAATATTCAAAGATACAAAATATTGTAAATCATTCCAAATGAGAATAAAAGCAACCCCCGGCCGGATAATTTTACAGATTTCGTATATTAGACACGGGAAAAATAATTCTAACTATCTGACAGATGAAATCTTTAATCAAATTCTTTGAAGAGAGTGTTGAAAAATTCAGCAACAATATTTATTTGTGGGAAAAGCCCGGAGAGAAATATGAAGGCACCACCTATGGCGAAACAAGAAAGCAGGTTTATGAGTTTGCTGCAGGCCTCATGTGCCTGGGGATCAAGAAAGGCGACAGGCTTAGCCTCATTTCGGAAGGGCGTAACAGCTGGGTTGTAGGAGAACTGGGGATACTTTACACCGGGGCGGTGAATGTGCCTTTGTCTGTCAGGCTCGCCCCTGAGGAAATCAAGTTCAGGATTAATCATTCTGAATCCAGGATGATACTGGTCTCATCGGCACAGGCAGTGAAGGTAAAAGAGGTGATAAACGAGTGTAAAACAATCGAAAAGATCATTCATTTCGACACACAGGAAGAGTACACGCCAAATGAGATCCATTTCAATGAAGTAAGAAAAATAGGAAAAGAATGGCTCGATACGCCAGGTAATTTTGCAAAATTCGAAGAGCATTTTAAAAGTATTACTCCCAACGATTTTGCAAATATCTGCTATACCTCAGGTACTACTGCCGATCCTAAGGGAATACTCCTTACCCATGGAAATTATGTGACGAATGTTTATCAGGCATACAGCCTGATGGATATTCCTTCATTTTATAAAACACTCCTCATCCTATCATGGGATCACTCGTTTGGTCACACATGCGGTATTTTTGCCTTCATGGGCAAGGGTGCGAGCATTGCTGCGCCAAAGGCAGGCAAAACCCAGATGGAGGCGCTCAGGAACATCCCTGTCAACCTCAGGGAAATAAAACCCAACCTTCTTATGACAGTTCCTGCCATAGCCAAGAATTTCAGAAAGAATATAGAAAAAGGGATTAAGGAAAAGGGAAAGCTAACTGAGATGCTCTTTAATTTTGCACTGAAGATGGCATATTCATATAACAAGGAGGGTTGGAACAAGGGACAGGGCCTCCAGAAGATTAAAAGACCAATCTTAAACCTGTTCGATAAAATTATTTTCAGCAAGATCCGCGAAGCTTATGGTGGCGAGCTCGATTACTTTATAGGCGGCGGAGCACTTCTTGATATAGAGCTGCAGCGATTCTTTTATGCCCTTGGCATTCCAATGTACCAGGGCTATGGTCTGAGCGAGGCATCTCCGGTCATCTCATCAAATTCTACAGCCCGCCACAAGCTTGGGTCATCCGGTCCGCTCGTAAATAACATGGACCTGAAGATTTGCGATGATGAAGGCAAAGAAATGCCTGCGGGGGAAAAGGGTGAAATCATTATCAGGGGCGGCAACGTAATGTACGGATACTGGAAGAACGAAACTGCAACAAAGGATACGATAAAGGATGGATGGCTGCATACCGGAGATATGGGTTATATGTCCAAAGATAATTTTCTGTATGTGCTTGGCCGCTTCAAGAGCCTTCTGATTGCAGATGATGGAGAGAAATTCAGTCCCGAGGGTATCGAGGAAGCAATTACCGAACAGTCAAAATATATCGACCAGTGCATGCTGTACAATAACCAGAAGCCATACACAGAAGGCATTGTCATACCCAACCAGCATGCTCTCAAGGTTTATCTGGAGGAGAAAAACCTGACGGCAGACTCTGATGAAGGGAAACAGGCGGTGCTGAATCTTATTGAATCGGAAGTCAATGAGTACAGGATAAACGGCAAGTATGGTAAGATGTTCCCGCAGCGCTGGCTGCCTGTGGCCATAGGGATTCTCGAAGAGGGATTCAATGAAGATAACGGCCTCATGAATTCGGTATTAAAGATCGTAAGAGGTAAAATCACCGACAGGTACCAGAATCTAATTGATTTCCTGTATACTCCTGAAGCTAAGGTTATTACAAACGAAAGCAATATCGAACAGGTAGAAAAGATGAAACTGGGATAAGTGTACCTGAAGAACACCACCTCCCCCCGCTAGCGCGGGGCAGGGGTGGTTTTTAAATTTTCATCTATTTTTAAATGGTTCGAATGCCATAAAATCGGCATGATGCACTATGTATGCTTCGGTAGTTCTTTTCACGAGATCGCCCTCATGTGCATGAGCTGCAATAATATGGCACACTTCAGGAGGAACACCGCACTTCTCAGCAAGTGAGACTCCCGAAAATGGATGTCTGATATATTGGCCATACTTGCCCTGTATAGCTTTACCTTCATTGTCCAGTTCATATTCAAGCAGTTTTCCCACATCAGCAAGTATGGCTCCTGCTATCAGAACGTCCATATTGACAAGCAGTTCATCTCCAAAGAAGCTGTTCATTTTTTCTCCGCACTCTTTTGCCAGATGGACAACACATCTCTTGTGAGTCATAAAGCTCACCTTAAGATCCGGTCCACAGAGCAGTGTGAAAGGGATCTTCTCAAGATCGTCAGGTTTCAGGACGCTTCCTTCAAGAGCTGCCTGCCATGTATCAGCGGTTTTTTCCCTTAGTGAATTATCCTTGATCCATTCAAGCTCCGGCCAAAGTTTTTTTACTGTTTCAGTCATTTCCAGTTTGTTTTACCTGAGTTTTGCAATTATTGCATCTGTCATCTGTACAGTGGATGCTGCACCGTTGTCGATAACCTCGGGCTTGCCCGACATCTTCATCATATCGTAGGTTCTCACCCTGCCTTCAAGTATCACATCTGCTACAGCCTTCCGGATTGAGTTGTAGATCTTTTTTTCTCCAAGGTAATCAAGCATCATACAGGCCGATTCTATCATTGCAATCGGGTTAACGATAGACACTCTAAAGTCGGCATATTTAGGCGCAGATCCGTGTGTGGGTTCGAAAACTGCGATCCCGTCTGATGAGAACTGGGCGCTGCATGCAAATCCTAATCCACCGATGAGGCCTGCAAAACCATCGGATGCAATATCTCCGAACATGTTTCCTGCAACTAAAACGCCATAATCCTCAGGATTCTTTGTGAGCCACATCATCTGAGCATCAATATTGGTATTAAGGAGTTTGATATCCGGAAATGAATTTTTCTGGATCTCTTTGGCCAGCTTCCACATAAGCCCGGATGTTTCCCTGACTACGTTTGGTTTCTCGCAGACTGTTACCGTTTTGTAGCCATATTTTTTTGCATACTCAAAAGCTGCCTGGAGTATCCTGTTGGTAGCTTTCCTTGTAAAGATCCTGGTGGAGACAGAAAGTTCGCTTACAGGCACTTTACCAAAATTCTCCCTGAACTTCGGATGAGAGAGGAGTGCCTGGTACACATTTTCAGGAGGGTTTGTCCATTCAACACCTGAATAAAGACATTCGGTATTCTGCCGGAATATTACCACATCGATCTGTGGCTCCTCAATGGTGTTGCCCCTGCCCCTGCGGATAAAATTCAGCGGATTTCCCTTATACGATTTGCATGGACGAACACAAATGTCGAGATTAAAATACTGCCGGAGTCCTACAATTGGGCTTGAATAAACATATCCTTTCCCTTGAAGTGAAGGATCGAGCTCGGCTTTGGCTTCCTCATTAGGCTTTGATGTTATTGCTCCGAAAAGTGCTGTTTTATGCTTTTCTAACAGCTTAAGAGTCCTTTCCGGTAGTGGATCCCCCTCTTTTCTCCAGAACTCCCAGCCTATATCGCCATAGACATATTCAGCATCAAAACCGGCAGCAGTCAGAACCCTGACTGCCTGCTCAAGAACAATGGCTCCGATGCCATCTCCGGGTAAAGCAACAATTGTCCGTTTTGCCATAATCAAGTAATTTAAAGCTATCTGTAAAAATAAAAAAAATTACCATGCCTGAAAGCACCAACCTATTATTGGAAGAACTAAATAAGGTATAAAATAATTCAGTACATTTGCCACCATTAAAATTAAGCATGAGCGCTTTTTCCGAATTAAAACCTGAATTGGTCTGGACCTATTTCAAAGAAATATGCAGTATTCCGCGGCTATCTAAGAATGAAGCTAAAATCAGGGAATACCTGCTCAGGTTTGCACATAAAAATGATCTTGAATCAAAAGAGGATCCGGCTGGTAACATATTGATTATCAGACCATCATCCCATGGAATGGAAAAGCATAAAACAGTAGTTCTCCAGAGCCATATGGACATGGTAGGAGAAAAAAATGCTGATCATCCGCATGACTGGACCAAAGATCCGATAGTTCCGATAATAAAGGAAGGATGGGTAACTGCAAGCGGTACAACACTCGGGGCTGATGATGGAATGGGCATTGCCGCACAGATGGCAATACTCACCGATAAAAATATCAAGACAGGAAAAATCGAATGCCTCTTTACAGTCGACGAGGAATCAGGAATGACAGGTGCTATAAATCTGAGCCCTGGATTTTTTGAAGGCAGAATATTGCTGAATCTCGATTCAGAGGATGAAGGGATTCTTTATATAGGATGTGCTGGTGGAATGGATACTGTAGGGGAAATGAAATATCAGCCAATTGCTCCGGACAGAGACACTGCTGCAATTGAAATCTCGGTTACAGGGCTTAGAGGAGGCCATTCCGGAGATGAGATACATAAAGGTTTCGGGAACTCTGTGAAGATAATGAACAGGATACTCTGGAACCTGGCAAATGAATACAAAATATCATTAAGCAATTTTGACGGAGGAAACCTTCGTAATGCAATACCAAGGGAAGCATTTGCCACAATTGTGATAGAGGAGCTTTCAAAATCCTCAATAGAAAAGTGGATTGCTGATTTTAACGACCTTATGCTCGATGAACTTGGCCACATTGAAAAGGATCTGAAGATATCCGTGAAGGATGCAGAAATGCCTCATATAGTGATGGACAAGGATAACCAGAACAGATTGCTTTCCTCTCTTACCTGTTGCCCGCACGGTCCTATTGCATGGTCAAAGGAAATGGATGATCTTGTCGAGACATCTACTAATCTCGCATCGGTTAAATTTGTCGGGGATGACACAATAAGGATAGTAACGACACAGAGAAGCTCGATAGACTCATCAAAGCGTGATGTTGCAGCTATGGTCGAGTCATGCTTGAAACTTGCCGGGGCTGAGGTGGAGCATTCCTCCGGATACCCGGGATGGAGACCGAATTTATCATCAGAGATCCTGAAGATAACCAGACAGTCATACAGGAAACTATTCGGGAAGGATCCAAAGGTAAGGGCGATACATGCAGGTTTGGAATGTGGGCTTATCTTTGAGAAATTCAAGGGTATAGATATGATATCTTTCGGCCCGACAATAAGAGGAGCTCACACGCCTGAAGAAAAAATAGAGATATGTACAGCACAAATGTTCTGGGATCTTCTCCTAGATGTGCTGGATAATATTCCCCTTAATTAAGTATTAAAGAATCAATAGCCGCTGCTATTTTGACTAATCGCAGCTGAAGAAATCATCTTTTCCGGCAAAACAAACCGGGCAGCCGTAATCAGAAGGCAGATCGCTGAATGGAGTGCCAGGTTCTATACCATGCTCCGGTTCCCCTTCAGCAGGATCATAAATATAGCCGCATATCTGGCACCTGTATCTTTCCATATTAATTACCCGGTTTTTTAATTTTTCTGACAACATCAATCACTGTTCCGTCAACCCATTTTATCGCAGCAACAATTTTATCTTCAAACTGTGCTTTCTGTGGTTTCCCGCAAATTCTTTCAGCCTCTTCCTTCAGCTCGCCAATGCTTTTTAGCGGTAGTCCGCTACCTTTCATCTTCTTTATCAGGTCTTTACGAAGAGGATTGATAGCTATTCCCCTTTCAGTTATTATCACATCAATAAGCTCTCCTGGCCCGCAAAGAGTTGTCACTTCATCTACAATAACTGGTATACGGTCGCGAAAGAGAGGAAGCGGCAATATTACATTGCGGGCGTGCAGGCAGTTTTGCCACCCTCCAATACCGTGCAGAAGATACCCATCGGAATGAGTCACAACATTCCCATTAAAATTCAGGTCGACTTCCGTCGCACCAAGGATCATAATGTCCATCATGCTTGTCAGGTTTCCCTTTGAATGGTAATTATAGGCATTGAATACCGGATATGGAATGTGATTTGGATTATTCTCAATTGATTTCACCGCATCAAGGTCAAATGCCTGAGCATCTAGTATATAATCCATCTGCCCCTCTTCCAGCATCTTAACCATATACTTTGTGCTGCCGCCAAATCCGAATTTCGATTTCCACCCCTTCTGCTTAAGGATCTCATGTATAAAAACAGCAATAGCCAACGAGGTACCACCTGCTCCTGCCTGCATTGTAACCTCATCTTTCAAAATACCTGATTTCTCGAGAAATGATGCCGTCAGTTCTGCAATAAGCAACCTGTCAGGACTCTTGGTTATCTCAGTAGTTCCCGACACTATCTTCTCCGGGATACCTATCTTATCCACCACCACAACACAATCGACATAATTGCCTTCAATCTCCATGGGATAGCACGGTACATCAACGAGATTGTCAGTCACTATGATAACTTTTGTAGCGTACATGCTGTCGGCTTTTCCGTATCCAATGACACCGCATGAAGATTGACCTCCGGTGCCCCTGGCATTTCCGAAGTAATCGGCTGTCGGTGCAACAAGAACCGCGATATCTATCTGAACCTCGCCATCCTGAAGGGCCTGGACCCTTCCTCCATGCGACCTCAGGACAGCAGTACCATTCATTCTTCCTTCCGATACAAACCTCCCCAGAGGGCCATTCATGCTTCCTTCGATCCTGTTTATAGTGCCATCTTCAAGATATTTTATTAAAGGATCATTACATGGAAAAGAGGCTGAAGGGAACCACACAAGATCCTTCACTCCCATCTCCGATGCTATTTCAAATATCCTGTTGCTGATCAGGTCTCCGTCTCTGAGGTGATGATGGGTTGAGATTGTCATACCATTCCTGAGTCCGCATTTACGGAGTGCTTCTTCAAGAGATCTTACTACCTTATTGCCGTCCGGAGGAAAATCAGTGCAGGAAGGTATCGGCGGTGAATATTTTCTTCCGGCAGGCCTGTGCTTCCCGACTCCCTTGAATGGGATCACAGGTTTTCCGTTGATCTGAACCGGGACTTCTCTCCCGGCTGCATTGATTACAGTTTTTACTGCCATAACCTTTAATAATATGTTTTGATATTAATTACCGGATTTTTGTCTCCAGTTCTCCGGGATCAGACCAAGTTTCTCAGCCATGCCTATCGTATTTACGGCCCTTATCACAACCGGTGCATCAATCATCTTAGTCCCCAGAGACACTACACCCAGCCCTTTTTTAGAAGCCTCTTCAAATGCAAGAACAATCTTCACAGCTTTTTCAATCTCTGCGTTATCGGGTGCATAACCCTGATTTATTACCCGTATCTGCCTGGGATGGATGCAGCCCATTGGAAACAATATCTTTTGAAGCTCTGGCAATTGTATAGCAGTTTTCAACTCCTGCAGCACTTTCAACAATGGGCATAAGCAAAACCCTGTTTTTAATCTTCATTCTCCTTCTGATCTCATTTATCCATTCTTCAACCTGTTTGATCTGGTCTGATGTTTCACATTTCGGAATAAGAACAATGTTTACATTATGAGGAATTACACACTGAAGGTCCATCAAACCTGTCTCGCCCTGGTTGATCCTGACCATTCTCTCAGCACCCTTGAAATCGATCTGGCGCAGGGCATTCCTGACGAGTAACCTGGCTTCATCTTTTTTATCCGAAGCAACTGAATCCTCCAGATCCAGAATTATGCCATTCGCGGAATGCAATCCGGCATTGATCATAAGTCCCGGATTATTCCCGGGAAGATAAAGACGCGAGAACCTTGTCCTGTCGGTGGCTGTGCCATAGAGGTTTTCCTTTAACATTTGAGGAAGAAACTCCGAATCTGCTGCTGTAATCTTCCTTATGGCAGCCTCAAGGCGAGCTGTTATGACAAACGGAAGCGCTCCTGAATCTTCGATGGAGATAAAAGCATTCCTGATCCTGTAGAAGTCAAGGACTTCCCTGCAAAGGGTTTGTATTGATTCTCCATAGAGAGCTTTGACCTTAGATCTCAGGTCAACAACGATGCCTCCCTTCTGCCTTATCTCGAGGGTTATTTCGCAATCGGATCTCACTTTTGGTCCGGCATTGCCGGCAGTGGCAATCTTGGTGTTCATATTATTGAATTTAATTTGAAGTCATCTGTTCTTGTTCTCACAGATCTCAATCAGAACTCCCGATGTCGATTTTGGATGAAGAAAGGCAATATCAAGTCCATCAGCACCTTTTCTTGGTTTTGAATCTATTAGTTTAACACCTTGTTCTTCAGCATGTTTAAGATGTTCTTCAATATTCTTTACGGCAAAGGCTATATGATGGATCCCTTCACCCCTCTTCTCAATGAATTTGCCGATGGGTCCTTCCGGATCTGTCGATTCAAGCAATTCAATTTTTGTCTCTCCGATCATGAAAAAAGCGGTCCGGACCTTTTGATCTGCTACTTCCTCGATGTTGTAGCAATTCAGTCCGAAGACTTTTTCGTACAATGTGATTGCACTTTCAAGATCGGCGACGGCTATTCCAATATGCTCAATATGTGATGGTTTCA
This sequence comes from Bacteroidia bacterium, assembly GCA_026391595.1. Lineage (GTDB taxonomy): Bacteria > Bacteroidota > Bacteroidia > Bacteroidales > VadinHA17 > LD21. The sequence goes on along the minus strand of JAPLDY010000130.1, from coordinate 1,286 downwards.
TAATAATATTCTAATAGAAAATTAATCTATAACAAATTTAGCTGATTATTGGGACACAAAGCAAACAATTATCATGTTTTCATGATAGCTGAATTACTGCGATCCATGAAGAAAACTCTAGAATGGAAATTCAACGGGGGTTTCGGTCTCTGCCTGTTTGTTTACGGGTGGTTTGGCAGCCTGATGGACAGGATTACCGTCAACATAAATTGCTTTGTAAGGGGTCACAGGACATGCAAATTCACAATGTCCGCAACCAACGCAAATTTCAGTATTAACCTCTGGTATCAGCAGATTACCTTCATAAGGGATCATGTATACTGCCTTTGTAGGACATGCTTCAGAGCAAGCTCCGCAGGCTGTTTTCTCTGTTTTAACAATGCAGTTGTCCTTGATAAAATTCACTTTACCGAGCTGGGTAAGCTTTTTAGCTTCGAGGGCAAGCGGGTGAAGGGCATATGTCGGGCACACTTCTGTGCATTTGGTACAGTTATAGGTGCAAAAACTTTTATGATAGTCCATCACCGGCTGCATCATTCCTACTACTCCATACTGCATCAGTGAAGGCACCAGTACTCCGTTTGGACATGTGGTTATACAAAGAGAGCATGCCGTACAATCCTGGTTGAAATCTTCTATTGAAATCCCTCCCGGGGGGCAGACCGGACATGTTTTATTTTCTTTTACCGTTGACTCCTTTTTCGGAACCGGGACTTTTTTCTCCTGTCCTTTTAAAATTTGAGGAAGGCCAAGTAGAAGCAACATTGAACCGGCAATGAACTTGCGCTTTTCAAGGTCTGTCTCGGGCTCTCTCTTTTTCAGGTTTACTATACCATAAGAGATTGCCTTATCCTGGCATATATTGATACAGTTGAAACAATCAACACATCGTGATACGTCTACGTTATGCTGAAGGAAATCGATGCATGAGGATTTGCAGCGTACAGAGCATCTTCCGCACCTGGTACATTTGCTTTCATCAATTTTGATCCTGAAAATGGAAATTTTGGAAAGAAGACCAAGAAATGTTCCTACAGGACAAATCATATTGCAGTATAGCCTTCCCTTGGCCAGTGAAAGCAGCCCTGTGAGAAAGAGAAAGATCAGAGGTATCAGGTAGGTAAAAAGCTGAAAACCTTTAATGGTTATATGATCGAATGTATAGACATCAAATTTATGAAGGACCCAGGCGACAAAATTATTGAGCACAATCGTAACCGGTTTTCCAAAATGTGTCATAAACCTTCCGAAAATGCTGTATGGATCAAGCAGGGTAAGAAGGTAAA
>JAPLDY010000036.1 GCA_026391595.1 Bacteroidia bacterium | reverse complement strand
CTTCATTCACTACTCTGTTTGATCCAGGAGCTGTATGGACAAAAGAATGTATCTGGGAAGAAGTTCTTGACGAAGGTTCACAATGGAACCAATGGTCCAATCTATCCCAGGCTCACAACTGGATGGTCCATTTTGTAGCTCCTCCATCTGTAGGTGGATGGGGTACCTTGTACCTTTCATGGGAATGGTGGAGTTGTTATGAACCAGGCGATAAACGTCGTGAAGCTTCAGCTGTTACCGGTAAAGTAACAACTATTAATCCTGCATGGAGATCGGCCACTAACTTTGGTTACAATCCATATAATCAGGTAAAATATTCAGTTGGTGATTCATTAAATACTCATTATCATTTTTTAATGGGTGGTGAAGCTGCTCCTTCCATCTGGACTTTAAAATATTTCCGTACAACCCGTGCAAATTATCAGGCACCATGGGCTCCTCAACAGATTTATTATAAACGTTATGCAAATGTTTTATTAGACCGCGCAGAATGCCTGTTCCATTTGAATGGTGCCAATGATGCAACTGCCTGGGGTTATATTAATCAAATCCGTGCCCGTGCCTGGGGTAATCTGGAAGTTGGTAAGGCAGCTGCTTTAACTGCTACTTACCTTCCTTATTATCAAAACATGGCTCAATTCTTTATCGGTAACGGCGCTACAGATATAGTGAAACCTACCACTTATCCTCTTCCATTCAATACAGCAACAGTAACTGTTCCTGATGCGCAGACTTATTATACGGCATTAAAAGCTAGTAAAAGTTTTGCTTCTCCGGTATGGTTGGTAGCCCTGGGCCAGGAACGTCGTAAGGAATTCAATGCTGAATGGTGTCTTGCCCAGGATTTGATTCGTTCCGGGTTTATTGAGGATCACATTAACATCAATTATCCAAAAGGGGTAGGTTATCCAAATACTGACGCTCGGGTACAAGATTCATGGAATACTAACCGTACTTTTAATTTCGATATAAAAAGGATGGATATGCCAATTCCAACTGATGAGTTATTGAAAAACAAATTGTGCGATCAAAATGAAGCTTACCTATAATTCAAAGAAATCAGATTACATTTAGTTAATGTAATGTTATCTTAACATTATGTAAAAAAGGGAGGGGGGATACCAGTGAGTATTCCCCCTTATATTTTATCGGGATTCAGATAATCCTTAAGCGCAGTTACATATTCAGCAAACTTCTGCCTGCCAAGGGGGGTGATCCTGCAGAGAGTCTGCGGATAGTTATTCCTGAATTTTTTGTTCACCTCAATATACCCGGCCTCTTTAAGTTTGGTTATCTGCACGCTCAGGTTTCCCGCAGTGGCGTTTGTCTGCTCCCGGAGCCAGGAAAACTCTGCCTCTACGACACCCATCAGGAGCGAGATTATAGCAAGCCTCAGCTGAGAATGCAGAACGGGGTCCAGATCCTTAAACTGCGTCATGACTCTCTTTTCTTTTAAGCATATAACCGGGAATAAGGTAACCTGTCAGCATCGCTACAGGAACAGCCAGAGGTGCAATTTCCGGTCCTGCGAAATGAGCAACCAGCGCCAGTATCCAGAAAGTAACCGCACCTATGATCAGAGGACGAAATTTAATGATAAATCCTGAAATAAAGGTCGGCATAGCTGCCATGGTAAGGATCAGTGGTGATACTGATTCCATCCTTTTCCAGACAATAACGAACAGGACTATGGACGCAAACATAAATCCGATCCATGTCCATACATAGATCATTGTCGCATAAGTCCAGGTGCTCTCCTTCCGGCCTTTTACAAATCCATATACCAGCGAGACAATGACTCCCGGAAATGTAAAGTACCAGACGTACCATGGAGAAGCAAAATCGGTGAATTTCATAAGAATATATTCTGAAAGGCTGCAGAAAAAAATCAGCCAGCCCCAGAAAAGAAGGTGAAAGCTACTCTGACGAATATTCATTTTCGTCTTGTTGATCATTTCTGTAATGATCTTCAGGCTCTCTTCGCCTGTCATCTGTTTTTCTTCATTTTCCATAATAATGATTATTTTTACCTAAGGTTTATTAATAGAACATAAATATATTGCAAATATAAAGTAGTTTATAATATAAACCAAATATTTCTCAAACTATTTTTTAAATGGGTCATATTCAGATAGAAGGAATGGAGTTTTATGCTTTTCACGGGCATTATAAAGAGGAACAAATTGTTGGCAACAGGTTTCTTGTTGATCTGACCATTGATACAGACATGGAAAAGGCATTGGAAAGTGACAACCTCAAGGATGCCGTGAATTACCAGAAAGCATATGAGATTGTAAAGCTTCAGATGGAAAAGAAATCACACCTTCTCGAGAATATTGCAGGCAGGATACTTGATGCCCTGTATAAAGAAATGGATGGTATCAACCTGGCAACAGTAAAGGTTTCCAAGTTGAATCCGCCTGTCGGTGGAAAAATCCATTCAGTAAGTGTGGTAATGAGCCGGCCCAAAAAAATCTAACTTCCGCAGCATGACAAAGACAAGGATATATTATAAAGTGATAGCTGTTTTGGCAGGAATCTTTTTTATCGGGAACCTGCTTGCGCAGGCTCCTTTCACCAGAGGGGTGAATCTTTCAGGCTGGTTCCAGGTCAACAGTCCGGGAGAGATACAATTCACAAAGTTTACAAAAAAAGATATTGCCAATATAAAGAGCCTTGGGTGCGATGTGATTAGACTCCCCATTAACATGCATGCTATGACCAAAGGAAGCCCGGCTTACAAACTTGACCCTCTTTATTTAAGTTTTCTCGATTCTGCAGTGAAATGGTGCGAAGAGTTGAATATATACCTGATGCTCGATAATCACAGCTTTGATCCGGCAGGCGAGACACAGCAGGGTATTGCCGATATACTGGTAAAGGTATGGTCGCAGATGGCGGCACATTATAAGGACAGGTCAAACTTAATATTATATGAAGTTCTCAATGAGCCCCACGGAATGTCAACCTCCGTTTGGGGAGCGATCCAAAACCAGGCAATTGCAGCAATCAGGGCGTATGATACAAAGCATACTATCGTTGTCGGAGGCTCAGGCTGGAACACCTATACGGAATTGAAGAACCTTCCTGTATACAACGATGCCAATCTTCTTTATACTTTCCATTTCTATGATCCTTTCATGTTCACTCACCAGGGAGCTACCTGGACAGATCCCTCAATGGATCCGCTGGCCGGAGTACCGTTTCCATATAATTCAGCTGAGATGCCTGCATGTCCCGCCTCACTCAAGGGAACATGGATAGAAAGTGGTCTGAATAATTATCCTTCACAGGGGAATATAGCATATGTCAAACAGCTTATTGACAATGCAGTAAGCTTTAGAAATTCCAGAAATGCCAATGTTTTCTGCGGCGAATTCGGTGTGTATATGAAGAACAGCGACGATGCCGACAGGTGCTACTGGTATAAGGCTGTAAAGGATTACCTGGAAGAGAAAAATATACCATGGACCATCTGGGATTATAAGGGAGGATTTGGTGTTTTCAAAAAAGGCTCAGGGCAAATATTCGAGCACGACCTGAACATCAAGATGATCGACTCGCTCGACCTGAAGATACCTGAACAGACACCATTTACGATAAAGCCCGATTCAACGGGTTTTTTTATCTATACTGATTATATAGGAGAAAAGATAGATAATGCCAGTTTTACATCCGGGCTGATTAATTTCTATTCCAACATTCTTCCTTCCAATGGGCAATACTGTCTTAATTGGTCAGACTTCGGCCAATACAATTCAGTGAAGTTTGATTTCGTTCCCGACAAGGATCTCTCAGGATTGCGCTCAAAAGGTTATGCACTTGATTTCATTGTAAGGGGCAATGATCCCGGGATTAAATTCGATATCAGGTTCAAGGACACTAAAACGGATGCCACAGATCATCCATGGCGCATAAGGACGGTCATCGACAATAATTATGTTTCATGGGACCGGCGATGGCACCATGTACGAATTCCGCTTACAGCATTCACCGAGCATGGTTCATGGGATAACGGCACATGGTACAATCCAGAAGGCAAGTTCGACTGGACAAAAATCGACGACCTTGAGATTTCAACGGAATATGTTCTCAACAGCGGCGTTCAGATCTGGTTTGACAATATTCATATTTCAGAGCTGGACACAGCAATCGTAAGAGTGTCTGATGAGGTCGGTATTGAAGATCATTCCGGTTATGGTAAGATTGAGGTGAAGGCAGCACCGAATCCGTTCAGGTATTATACTGAAATCTCTTTTTCCCTGGAGAAGAAGATGCCCGTCAGAATAGATATTTGGTCATGCACAGGAATAAAAGTCAGGAGTTTGCCGGACAGAGATCCGTATCCGGGTCAGCAATTAATTCTTTGGGATGGAAGTAGTGGGTCAGGGCAGGAAGTTCCGACCGGAATTTATTATTGCCTTATATATTCAACCTGTTTCATAGGTGCAATCTCGTTACTAAAGATCTTATAAAGCACAGGATCCTTCAGGATATCTGTAAATAAAACAGGCTTCCCGTCCAGAATAACCTGGTTATTGATAAATCTTATCCCATGGCTGTAATCGACGTACCACCATATATGTCCGCTGTAAACCGGCTGGATGGGATTCCCGTCAGGTTTGTGCCAGCCATAGATCACAACTTTACCTGGCTGGATTGCCAGCCGTCCGGATAGAATCACGTCTTTCTTAATTCCGGCCACCAGCTGGCCATGAGAACCTCCGGCTTCTTTTAACTGTTTTTCAATCTGTGAATTATGTTCCTCAAATTTTGTGACCAGCTCATTGGCGTTACCAACAGGGACATAGTTAAAAGGTATAAGCTTAACCTCTGCTTTTTTGTAGATATAGTCGCTTACAACCGAAGTTAAAAGAGAAGCGCCAAAGTCAGATGCCAGAATCTGTGCAGTATATGGATTCATGGGGATACGGCAGAAATCATCGTCATTACCGACAGCAAGATAGTCAGGCATTACTTCGAATGTCAATTTATGAAGAGCACCCGCGGAGTCTGCAAATTCTCCGTTTAGAGTCACCATTTTACGCAAAAATCCGGGAATGTTTCCTGAAACCAGGGCTTTATAGATCTCCCCTTCCCGCTCAGCAAGAGGCAGCGGGGATATTCGTCTCATAAATGCAGAGCCTGATTCAGAATTCGGATCACGCGGGGGGATGTTTAGTTGCCGTATAGGAATGGTGACAGAATCTGAAATATAATCTGAGTACGCCCTCTTGCCGAAATAAGAATACCCTTTGTTCTCATATTTCGTTCCGCTGAGCATACTGTGAATAAATCCGTTAAGCTCGACCTGGGTAGTGTGAAATATTTTTTTGTCGGGATTCGATTTCAGGATGATCTCAACTCTTCTTCTAAGCGCACTGTTCCATTGAATTGAGTCTGTCTCCTTCACTCTGAAACGGAATGAGTTTGATAGATAATGCATCATCATTTTACTCCTGTACCATGTTCCGCCGGTAGGAGAAACAAGAGGTTTTCCGTTGTATATTACCACACTGTCATTATAGGCGAGTGTGCAGAGGAATTTATGTTTGCCCGACTCAAGCCATCTTGTAAGCTTTGGTCCATGAATGGTGTCTTCATAACCA
>JAPLDY010000109.1 GCA_026391595.1 Bacteroidia bacterium | reverse complement strand
TCAACATCCACAGGGGATGTTTCGGAGGATGCAGCTTTTGTGCCATAGCTGCCCATCAGGGAAAACAGATAGTCAGCAGGTCGGAAGAATCAATTTTAAAAGAGATAGATAAAATATCACAACTGCCTGATTTCAAGGGTTATCTTTCTGATCTCGGTGGTCCCTCGGCTAACATGTACAGAATGAAAGGGATGAACATGGAAATTTGCGTCAAATGTTCTAAGCCCTCATGCATCTGGCCTGCTGTCTGCAATAATCTAAATGCGAATCATGGCGAACTTACTGATCTCTACAGGAAAGTAAACAGGATCCGCGGAATCAAAAAAGCTTTCATTGGAAGCGGCGTCAGATACGATCTTCTTTTTCCTGAATGGAACAGGAGTGCAGGAAGAGCTGAAAATGAATATCTCATAGAGCTGGTAAAGAACCATGTGTCAGGAAGACTCAAGGTGGCCCCGGAGCATACCTCCCCGGCAGTTCTTCACCAGATGCGCAAGCCGCCTTTTGAACTTTTCCGCAAGCTTAAACGGAGATTTGATGATATCAATAAAAGAGAAAGCCTCAGATATGAAATTATACCATATTTCATTTCGTCGCATCCCGGTAGTACTGATGAAAATATGAAGGAGCTCGCAAATGAAGTTAAAAGCCTGGGCATCAGGCCGGAGCAGGTTCAGGATTTCACTCCAACCCCGATGACTCTTTCAACACTTATATATTATACAGGCTTTGATCCTTATACCGGTAGTAAGGTTTATGTAGCCCGGAAACCGGAGGATAAGAAGCGGCAGAAGGAGTATTTCTTTTGGTATGATAAAGGCGACAGGCGACAGGTGTCAGGCATCGGGAAAAAGAAAAGCCGGAGTTAAAAGACCCCGGCTGAGTAGAAACCTAAAAACCAATCAATTAACTTCTATTCATATTCTTTCAGGATATTCCTGACATCATCGGGAGCCACCCGCCCATAGGTTTTTTCACCAACCATTACGACTGGTGCCAGTCCACATGCTCCTACGCAACGCAGACTGGATAATGAGAACTTGCCGTCCGTGGTAACCTGGCCGACCTGGAGCCCTAGTTCTTTTTTAAATTCCTCAAGGACTTTTTCAGCACCCCTGACATAACAGGCTGTTCCGAGACAGATACTTATCGGGTGCTGACCTTTTGGAGTCATTGTAAAGAATGAGTAAAAGGTCACAACTCCATAGACTTTGGCTACAGGCACATTCAGATTGTCGGAAATAACCTCCTGAACTTCTGCCGGAAGATAGCCAAAATGTTCCTGACAGGTGTGCAGAACATTTATCAGCTCCTGAGGATCATTTTTAAAAGAATCACACACTCCTTTAATAAAATCAACATCCTCTTTCCTTAATTCAATTTTTATGCTTGACATATCTTTGAGTTTTTTTAATCAGACAGTGTATTATTATTGTTTGATCATTATTTTTTTCTTCTTGTCAAAATAGTGAGTATGAAGCAGATGATGGGCTTTCTCGCCATTCGGCTTACCAAGGAACTCTTCATAGAGCTTTTTAATGAAAGGATTATCATGCGATTTCCTCAGAGGCTTCTGCCTGTCTTCCCTGTAAAGGGCTGCAGCTCTTTCTTTTATGATCTCCGAGTTCCCGTGATGAAGAGGTTGTCCTCCTCCTCCGATGCATCCTCCGGGGCAAGCCATTACTTCTATTGCATGGAACTGCGACTTGCCTGATCTGACATCATCAAGAAGCTTTCTGGCATTCCCCAATCCGTGAGCTATACCTATGTTTATCGGTAATCCGTTGAAATCAATTGTTGCAGAGCGGACACCTTCAAGTCCTCTTAACTCGGTGAAGTCAACTCTTTCAAGCTTCTTTCCCGTATGAACCTCATAAGCGGTCCTCACAGCAGCTTCAATAACTCCTCCGGTAGTACCAAAGATGACACCCGCACCGGAAGATTCTCCGAGAGGCGCGTCAAACTCCTCATCTTTAAGGGTTTTCAGATCAATATTTGCCTGTTTTATAAATGCTGCAAGTTCTCTTGTTGAAATTGAGAAGTCGACATCCGGGTTATTATCGACTGAGAATTCAGGTCTCTGGCACTCATATTTCTTGGCAAGGCATGGCATGATTGAAACAACAACCATATCCTTTCTGTTTATCCCTAAAATATCTGCAAAATATGTTTTGGCTATTGCACCAAACATTTGCTGTGGTGACTTGGAAGTAGAGGGAACGTCTTTAAGGTCAGGAAAATATTCCTCGAAGAAGTTCACCCAGCCGGGGCAGCATGATGTAAGGATAGGCAACCTCGCTGTCTTGTCGCCCTTAAGATGCCTTGTCAGCCTGTCAAGAAGCTCAGTACCCTCTTCAATTATTGTCAGGTCAGCCGCGAAGTCAGTGTCGAAGACATATTTGAATCCGAGCGCTCTTAGTGCTGCAACCATTTTACCCGTTACAAGTGTTCCGGGTTCATATCCGAATTCCTCTCCGAGGGCAGCTCGGACTGCAGGCGCTGTTTGTACAACAACAGTTTTTGTTGGATCGACCAGGGCTCTCAGGACTGAAGGAACATGATTTATTTCAGTCAGGGCTCCTGTGGGGCATACTGCTACGCACTGACCACAATAGGTACATGTCGAAAATTCAAGATTCTGTTCGAATGCAGGAGCTACTGCAGCCATAAATCCGCGATTAACTGCTGATAATGCACCTACAGTCTGGACTGTGTTACACATCGTCTCACAGCGCCGGCACATGATACACTTATCCAGATCTCTGATAATCGAGGGAGAAAAATCCTTTCTATATGTTGACATGGCTGCATATTCCTGACCTGGTATTTCCCTGATGCCAAGCCTGTGAGCCATGCTTTGAAGCTCACAATTGCCTGATTTGGGGCAAACCAGACAATCTTTCGGGTGATCTGACAGAATGAATTCCATGACCGTACGTCGGGCATTCAGAACTCTGACGGTGTGAGTTGATACGACCATACCTTCCTCACATCTCGTTGAGCAGGTAGGGGCCAGGTTACGTCTTCCCTTTACTTCAGCAACGCAGATCCTGCAACCACCCGGTTTGTTCTCTATATTAAGATCATGCAGATCCATATAGCACAATGTCGGGATATCTATTCCAAGCAGTTTGGCTGCCTTTTGAATTGTTGTGCCTTTTGGCACTTCAACCTCTTTATTATCTATTATAAGTTTTACAGTTTCCATTGCTTTTCAGGTTATTCGATAAATATTGCATCAAACTTGCATTTCTCCTTGCAGGTCCCGCATTTTATGCAGATGGACTGATCGATAAAGTGGACCTCTTTTCTTTCCCCGGATATAGCGTTTACCGGGCAGGCTCTTGCACAGGCTGTGCATCCGATGCAGTTATCTTTATTTATTATATATCTCATGAGGCTCTTACACTCACCGGCGGGACACTTCTGATCATGGACATGTGCTACATACTCGTCCATGAAATTATCGAGAGTCGATAGTACTGGATTAGGAGAAGTCTGACCCAGTCCGCAAAGGGCAGTATCTTTAATTACCTGACTCATGTTTCTCAGCCGCTCAAGATCTTCCGGTTTTGCCTTCCCTTCGCTGATCTGGCCAAGAAGTTCATGCAAACGCTTGTTGCCGATACGGCAGGGTGCACATTTACCACAAGACTCTTCAACAGTAAATCCAAGGAAATATTTTGCCACGGAGACCATGCAGTTGTCTTCGTCCATTACGATCATACCTCCTGATCCCATCATTGAGCCGGCTGCTATTAGATTATCAAAATCTATGGGAATATCGAGATGTTTTTCTGTAAGGCAGCCTCCGGAAGGACCTCCGGTTTGCACAGCCTTGAATTTTTTGCCATGTCTTATACCTCCGCCTATCTCATATATTATTTCCCTGAGGGTTATTCCCATTGGGACTTCAATAAGCCCGACATTATTTATCTTCCCGGCAAGCGCAAAGACCTTTGTGCCTTTTGATTTTTCCGTGCCTATACTGCTGTACCACTTTGCACCCTTAAGAATAATTGCAGGTATGCCTGCAAAAGTTTCAACGTTATTGACATTGGTAGGTTTGCCAAGATATCCTGATTCTGCGGGAAACGGCGGTTTGATAGTAGGTTCGCCCCTCAGTCCCTCCATTGAGTGTATCAGGGCAGTCTCTTCTCCGCAGACAAATGCTCCTGCACCATAACGAAGTGAAATATCGAAGTTAAATTCAGTTCCAAGGATGTTTTTACCCAGTAGTCCGTATTCCCTGGCCTGGCCAATTGCAATCTTCAGCCTGTGTACGGCCAATGGATACTCTGCGCGAACATAAATCAGGCCTTCAGAAGCGCCAATGCTATAGCCGCATATTGCCATTGCCTCAAGTACGGAATGCGGATCTCCCTCAAGGACCGATCGGTCCATGAAGGCACCCGGGTCGCCTTCATCGGCATTGCAGACTACATATTTCTGATCTGCCATGTTCTTATAGGCAATCTCCCATTTGAGACCTGTGGGGAAACCTGCACCACCCCTCCCTCGCTGACCTGAGTCCTTAATGACCTTAATCACATCAAGTGGCTGCATTTCCGTAAGAACCTTTGAAAGAGCCTGATAGCCATCGTGGGCTATTGCATCCTCAATGTTTTCCGGATCGATTATCCCGCAATTTCTGAGTACTATACGAAGCTGTTTCTTATGTGAAGATAGTTCACTCTCAGTGGTTTCCGGTTTTTTTGATGAGGGATCCCTGTATAACAACCGTTCAACTTTACGCCCCTTCATTATGTGCTCACTAACTATCTCTTTTGCATCATCTGGTGTAACTTTGGTATAGATTGTTTCTCCCGGCATGATCTTAACGATTGGGCCAAGATTGCACAGACCGAAACAACCCGTTCTTAAGACCCGGATATCGTTTTCAAGTGCGTTGGCCTCAATCTCCAGCTTGAGATTGTCAATTACAGAATCGCCATGGGTACCGGAACAGTTGGTTCCGCCGCATACCATTATTTGCATCTTTTCTCTAGGCATGATTTTTCCTCCCTGCTATTTTAATTGATTGACCTGTAGTTGACAGGAAGTATTCCGTCTACGTACTCGCCGCTCTTGATATATTTCTCAATAATCTCATCAGCCTTAAGCTTGTCGACATTTCCAAAGACCACAGGATTCCCGCCCGGACGTTTTACTTCGATGGTGGGTTCTGCAAAACTGTAACCCAGGTCACCGGTTCCGATGACGTCAGCATCAATGTTCCTTTTTTCGAGCTCAAGTCTGATGAAATCGTAAATTTCTTTGGCTCCGGATGCCAATCCGCTTGTACCCATATGTACCCTTACACGGATCTTCTCTTTGCCATAAAGCCTTTCTGTGGCTTCTGCTTTTAACTTTTTAAGTTCTTCAGGTGATTTAATCATTTTCATAATAACTTGATTTACAAGTTTATAAATAGATTTATCGAATTTATTATTGTTTTGTGCTACAAAATTAATATTTTATTTGTGAAATAAATAACATTGTTAATAAAATAACAGTATTTTATACTAATTCTAAATAGTAATATTTACATCTAAAGGAAATAAGATCGTGTTAACTGTAAAACAGATAATCTTTTTCTTCAAATCCAATTTACAAAATCATTTGTCACTTAAGTTAAAAACGGTTACTTAAATGAAAACAGAATTCATTCATATATGGAGATTCCTCATTCATTTACTTTCGTCGGATTCATGCGGAATTGCAGGTTTTTTATAAGGAGGGATGGAGAAGGGAGGCGGAATGCCGAGGGCATTCCGCCTCCCTTCTCCCAACTTCTCCAAAAGACTTATGTCATTCTGAGCATAAAGCGAAGAATCCGCCTGCATTCACGACAAGTCAGCATATGTCATTCTTAATTGTAAAATCTCCCTCATATTGCAGAATTATCATAAAAATGAATGACATCAAATCAATATGTACAGAAGATATAATAATAATAATCCAGGAGAGGGATTCAAATATCTTTCCGCTAATTGGTAAAAGAAAGACATTTTATATTTAAAACCTTATTTTTGTTTCCTTGTGATAATCCTATATTTTACAAAACAAAACCAACCCCTATGAAAAAGAGCTCTCTGATATCAATCCTGTCATTTCTTTTTATTACCCTCCTGATATCTGAAAACCAACTGTCAGCACAGAGGCCCATACGCAATCCCGACCAGGCGGCAATAACCGGCTGGACAGATGACACACATTATATCATACGTAAACCGGATGCAGAAAAGAAACTGGTAACCTTAAGTGTCGACATTAAATCAGGAAAAGGCGTTTCAATTCCTTCTTCAAAGAGTGACGGTGAGCTTCTGAACGAATCGTTGCCGTCCGGAGTTTCTCTCGGAATGAATGATATCGTAAGCCCCGATATGAAAAGTGCCGTAATTGTAAAGGATAACGACCTCTGGCTTTTTGTGAAGGGTGAAAAGGAGCTAAAGAGACTTACAAGTGATGAGACTCAGGAAATTAATGCCCGATTCTCTCCTGACGGAAAGAGGATAGCTTATACAAAAGCAAAGGACTTATTTGTGTTCGATATTGCTGGCAATAAGGAGATTAGGTTAACAACCGATGCCTCGGAAAATATATACAACGGTTATGCCGCCTGGGTTTATTATGAAGAGATACTTGGACGACCCAGCCATTATGCTGCCTTCTGGTGGTCGCCCGATGGCAATAGCCTGGCATTCCTGAGGTTCGATGAAAGCGAAGTACCTGTTTTCACCCTTAACCGGCTTGATGAACCTGATGGGATCCATGGTACTCTTGAAGTTGTTCACTATCCCAAATCCGGAGATCCTAATCCAAAGGTGAAAATGGGAATTGCGAATATTGCCTCAGAGAAGACAACCTGGGTAAAGACTGATTATTCAACAGACCAGTATATTGCCTGGCCCTTTTGGACACCTGATAGCAAAAAACTTGCAATACAGGTACTTAACCGCGACCAGAATGACCTGAAAATAATCCTCGCCGACCCGCTTACCGGTGATTATAAACAGATATATGTAGAATCCTGGAGGACCTGGATTGAATTTCATGAAGATATCCAGGTGATGAAAAACAATTCAGGGTTCATCCTGAGAAGCTACAAGAACGGCTGGGATAACCTTTATTATATCGGTTGGGACGGTCGTCAGATTGCGCAGATGACAAACCTGAACTTCAGAGTGACATCAATAGACAGGGTTGATGAGGATCTGAAAATGGTGTACTTCTCGGCAACCGGAACCGAATCGACTGATAACCAGGCCTTCCGGGTTAGCCTCGACGGGAAAAATCTCCTTCAGCTTACAACCGGCAGCGGAACACATGAAGTGAATATCTCACCCAAAGGAAGTTACTACATCGACACATGGAACAGCATCACCAGTGCCGGATCAATTTTCGCATATGACAGGAAAGGAAAAATGCTGAACGAAATTTACAAGTTCGATCAGCCTTCCTACAATCCCGCCGAACATCCTAAATCTGAATTTGTCAGGATCATGACCTCTGACGGATTATTCAACATGCCTGCTATCATAACCTATCCTCTCAATTTTGATCCTTCAAAGAAATATCCAGTAATATTTTCAATCTATGGGGGACCTGATTCAAAAAATATTTCAAACAGATGGATGGGCACTAATCCTTCCTGGAATTCGCAAAACGGAATAATCACGTTTTCGGTTGATCACAGAGGCTCAGGTCAGTTTGGCAGGAGAGGACTGGACTATCTTTACCGTTCCCTCGGCAAATGGGAGATCCTCGATTATGCTGATGCAGTAAAATGGCTTACAGCAAAACCTTTTGTTGATGCTTCAAAGATAGGGATAACCGGAACTTCGTATGGCGGTTACATGACCTGCTTAGCCCTCACGAAAGGAGCCGATTACTGGACTCATGGATTTGCAGGTTCATCGGTCACTGACTGGAGGCTCTACGATAATGTGTACACTGAGAGATATATGGATACACCTCAGGA
>JAPLDY010000183.1 GCA_026391595.1 Bacteroidia bacterium | reverse complement strand
CCGTTTTAAGGTATATAGGGGTTACGCTCCAGTCTATAAGATCAAATGTTGCCACAGTACTTTCAACCTGCCTTGTACCTGTCCCGACAACCAGAGTGAAGAGCCCGAAGTCGTTGGTAGTAACTGCAGAGTGCAATTCTTTCCAGAATATGGTTCCTCCAGTTGATAAAGACTGAACATAAATCATTGCCTGCAAAGGTGTATTTGGTAATATGTTTCCTGATCCGTCGCGGGCGATGGCCTGGTAATTAAAGCCCTGGGGGATCTGAGAAGATAAAAGATAAAAGGAAAAAGATAAAAGAATGGTAAGGGAGAGTTTTGTTTTCATAACAGGAAGGTATAACGGTGCAACGGTACAATAGTGCAAAGGCCTTTTACCATGCGGCCGGTGGTTTAACAGTTTATTGATTTCATATCAAATAATCTATTAAAATTAGAATAAAAAGTGAATTTAGTCAAGTTTTTTTGACAAACAACATGCTACAAGCGACAGGCGTCAGGCGGTTAAAAGTCGTGCAAGTCATGCATTCTATCGTGACGATGAACTAATCGGCGCCTTCATCTCAGATATCAACTGTTTGAGCTCATCTATCTGTACCTGCTGCGATTCAATCTGCTGCTGCTGAGATTGAATAATCTGCTGCTGATCCTGAACTGCCTTGACAATCATCGGGGTTATTCTACCATAATCCACCTTCCACATCTTATCATCACTTTCAGGTCTGATAACTGCATCAGGGTAAATATCAAATAGTTCCTGAGCTATAAAGCCATTGACCTGTGACTTATTTGGATCGCTTTTAAAATTAAAATCGTGGACCTTAATCTTCATAAAGTCAGAAAGTGAGAAATGAGAGATGACAATGTTTTCTTTTAATCTGATATCTGAGCTGGTTGAATATAATACTCCATTCAATGTCATGTTCTCGTCAATTGATCCGATGTCAACTCCAGGATATCTGTCGAATTGCATAAACTGTCCGGCCCCAAGGCCAACAGATGTTCCGGCAACAACTAATATTCCATTAGCGCTTGTTGTGTTGCCATAGTTTTCCACCGCCATTGCAAACGAGCCAGAGGAAGTTCGTATTTCCAAAGGGTAGGCAGAAAGGGCTGCATCATAGTCATTTATACTTACTCTGCCGCCAAAATTAGAGAAACCCCCTATTACATTGAGTCTATAAGTACTGGAAGGGCTCGTACCAATCCCTGCATATCCGGATACTGATAAATTGGCATTTGTAGAAAGACTTCCTGTTGAAGCAATAGTACCGGAATTACTTATTCCGTTTGTTGTAGTACTACCTTGTACCCAAAGCGTACTATAAGCATCAATTTTTCCTGTTGATCGAATAAACCCGCTGACGTAAAGATTACTTAAGGCATACGCATCTCCTGAAGCAGAAAATGCTCCTCCAACTCCCAATGTTCCCGAGGTCACAATATTTCCTGTTGAATTTATGGTTCCCCCTACAGTAAGGTTGCCAGTGGTATGTATATTTCCTTTGGCATATAATGCATGAGTAGTGCCTGTTCCAAGCTGGAGCGCATAATTACCATTGGGAGAATCCATAATTCCTGTATTCCCATATAAACCTGAAGTTCCGCTGACATACAAAGCAAGGGTAGCGGAAGGAGATACATTAATGCCAACATTCCCCAAATATGATGATCCATTAACTGCAAGGGCATTTGTAGTCCCCCCTGATACATATAATCCGAATGCAGCAGTCGGAAGCATATTTACACCTGTAACTCCACCGAGGTATGTTGAACCTGCAACATTCAATTTTGCTGTGGTAGAGGTAGTTCCAATTCCGACATTTCCCCCGTATACAGCGGCAAAAAGTGATCCACCAACATGTAATGCCGGAGTACTGTTAGTTCCATAGCCGTTCCCTGCCGCTTCTAAATAGAGGGTACCGTTTGTATATCTTAATTGATGAGCTAAAACACTGTGGTGATGCAGAAAAATAGTTGCGTATCCATTCAGATTTGTGGGAGAAGGTCCTCCAATCTCCATATTGTAGGCATTGATACTGCCAACACCGTTGGTATAGCCTCCTGAAAATAATTGACCAACACCAACCTGCCCGTACTTATTCATCCACATTACAGTAGGTTCTCCGGTATGGTCGGATTTAATAACCAAATCATTGTCTCCTGGTTTGAAAAAGAATCCATTCCCGGCTCCCAGTGAAATAGTAAGGACAGGATTTCCGGAATTATAAGGCAAATTAAGTTGACCATTTATTCTTAGCATGCGATTGTCAAACTCGCCGTAAATCAAGGATTTAGATTCATAAGGATATTCATCATTATTATTAATTATCAATGAGTTGGACCGATCATAGGAATATCCTGAGTTATATCCAAGAAAAACACTTCTATTTGCCTTTGAATTGAAGCCGCTATGAGATCCTAAAAAAACATTTTCACTTCCTGAACTCATTTCTCCTGAACTTACCCCTAAAAACGAATTATAATAACCATTCTTATTTTTATCTCCGCTATAAGAGCCTATATAAGTATTATGGCTTTGCTGACTTTCTGATCCGGCCGCAACCCCAATAAAAGTATTGTACTCTCCGATAGAATCCAAACCTCCAGCCGCATTACCGAGGTAGGTGTTAAAGCTTCCTTTTGTATTCATTAATCCGCTATATGTTCCAATAAATGTATTTGTATTTCCGGTTGTATTCGAAAAACCACTTTGATATCCGATAAACTGGTTAGAACCGCCAGTTATAGAAGCATAACCAGCCTGGTAGCCAATAAAAAGATTTCCTGCACCAGATCCATTATTATAACCACTTTGATAGCCCATGAAAGTATTTGAATGGCCTGTATTAGTACTTTTTCCAGATTGATAACCAATAAATGAGTTGTATTTTCCACTTGAAATTTTTGAGCCTGATTCGTGTCCGATGAAGTAATTATCAGGTTTAAGTGAGGTAAATGGTGTTACTGATCCTTTTGTTGCATCAAAGCCCCCTACAGCAAATCCACCTTTCAATCCTTTTGCTGGATTATTATTGACGTTGATCCTTGTGCTATCGCGTGTTACTCTAAGATACTCTTCACCAGGAGCCTTGGTCATGTCATATCCTCCCACCGCAAATCCACCTTTTAGCTTTTTTGTTACCGGATTGCTGTCAATATATACTCTTATACTATCAGCGCTTACATCAAGATAATTCTGAACTGTTCCTTTGGTCAGATCATACCCTCCCACTGCAAAGCCTGATTTCTTCCCTTTAGTAAGTGGATTTGTATCCAGATATATTCTTACACTGTCTTTTCCCACAAACAGATATTTTGCCGATTCAGCTTTATCGGTTCCGAAACCACCAACTGCAAATCCTCCCTTAACTGCTTTGGCTCCATCACTTACATAAACTCTGACTCCTTCATTGTAAACAGCAAAAACAGTCTGTCCATCCTTGTTTTTCACTTCAAACAGAGCATCTTCCAGTCCCGATGTTTCTCCCGTTACAGCCAGCTTCTTTACCGAGCCTGCTAGATCTTCAGCTACCATAGCATAGGGAACTGTCATGAGTTGAGATGTTCCCATATCTTTCCATGAACCGGAGTAATATATCTCCGTTTTAAGGTATATAGGGGTTACGCTCCAGTCTATAAGATCAAATGTTGCCACAGTACTTTCAACCTGCCTTGTACCTGTCCCGACAACCAGAGTGAAGAGCCCGAAGCTGTTTGTTGTTACAGATGAGTGAAGCTCTTTCCAAAAAATTGTTCCTCCGGTAGATAAAGACTGGACATATATCATTGCCTGCAGAGGTGTATTTGTCAAGATATTGCCAGATCCGTCGCGGGCGATGGCCTGGTAATTAAAGCCCTGGGGGATCTGAGAAGATAAAAGATAAAAGGAAAAAGATAAAAGTAAGGCGAGGGAGAGTTTTGTTTTCATAACAGGAAGGTTTTACTGTGTGACGGTGCAAAGGTACAATGGTACAAAGGTACAATGATACAGTGGTGCAAAGGCCTTTTACCATACAGCCGGTGGTTTGACAGTTTATTGATTGCTGATTAAATAATCTATTAAAGTTAGAATAAAAAGAGAATTGAGTCAAGTTTTTTTGACGAAGGACTGATTACAAGTGACAACTTACCATAGAATGATTTGACCTGAATACAAAAGATTGCTTCGTCCCCCGCTCTGAGGTGGCCTCGCAATGACAGTATTATATTTCATTATAAGCAATAATTAAGGCAGTCTGTAATATGATTGCTGTCATTGCGAGAAGTCACACTTCAGCGAGACGACGAAGCAATCTCATTCCGTATCTCAGTAATAACCTGTGTCAGCTCATCTATCTGCTGCTGCTGGGATTGGATTCTGTCATTTTGTGATACTATTTGAGCCTGCTGTGCCTTCATGCCTTCGACAAGCAGCGGTACTATTTTTCCGTAATCGACAGATTTATAACCATCTTCACCAGTCGAAACAACTTCCGGAAGTACTTTCTCCACATCCTGGGCGCTCAGACCGAATTGCCGGGTTTTATCTGTACCGGTATTCCAATGAAAATAGAATCCGCTTATCCCGGAGATTTTCTCCAGCGGATCAATAATATCCTCAATATCTGTTTTGTATCTCATATCAGATAATAAGTTCCATGCATTGGCTCTTGCCTCTGTCCCGTCGCCTGCCTGGCCGACCTGGAATTTGTAACCCGGAGTACATGTACCGATTCCAACATTCGCATTAAAAGTCAGGATACGGGAAGAAAGATTACCCCAGATGAAAGTTTGTGAGGAATCCCGATCGAAGTTATCAATAAAAAGCCTGGCGTCGGCAAACTGATTTTTGGCAGCGTAGTTGCCAATGATTATACTGTTGGCTTTAGCTTTCATCCCCGCCTGTTGACCAATGATTACGTTATTATGGCTAGTCACGTTCTGTCCAGCCATAGAGCCGATAATTACGTTGTAATAACCATTTGCATTTTGTCCTGCTGCATAACCTAAACAGGTATTCATATCTCCGCTCATATTCTGACCTGCATTAAATCCTATGGCAACACTTGCCCCGGAAGTACTAAAAGTGCCGGAGTTAAAACCTAAAAAGACATTTGCAGCATTTTGATTCTTTTGTCCTGCAAATGTTCCAATATATACATTCCATTCACCATTTTCAGCTTCCCTCCCAGAATAAAGCCCCAAATAAGTGTTACTGCCGCCGGTTAAATTTCCCCAACCAGCCTCTCTGCCGAGAAAGAGATTGTATATACCTGAAGTATTCGACCTACCTGCCATGAATCCGATAAAGGTGTTGTTGCTGCCTATATTGTCGTTCCCCGCCTCATATCCCAGAAAAACATTATATGCTCCAAGAGTGTTTGAATAACCTGCATGATAACCCAGGAAGCAGTTAAAATTGCCGGTCATATTCGAGATGCCGCTCTCCGTTCCAATGAAAATATTATGACTTCCTGAGGTATTACCACCTCCGGCATTGAATCCCATGAAAGTATTGTTGCTTCCATCCTGATTCAGATGACCTGTGTAGCTACCTATAAAAGAATTTCCCAGTCCTGAACTGTTCTTATTACCTGCAAGATATCCGAGGAAAGTATTATAGCTGCCCGTAGTATTGCTATATCCGGCCTGGTAACCCAGTAGCAGGTTACCTGATCCAGTTGTGTTACTTAATCCAGCCTGGTACCCCATCAATGAGTTGCTGCTGCCCTCAGTATTACCTGCTCCTGCCTGGTATCCAAGGAATGAATTAAACTTTCCGGTGGTCATGGACTTACCGGCGTCCTGTCCAATTAAGTAGTTTTCGGGAGTAAGCTGGGTAAAAGGAGTGATTGTTCCTTTTGTAACGTCGAAGCCTCCCACTGCAAATCCGCCTTTAAGACCCTTTGCAGGATTGCTATTAACATATATTCTGGAGCTGTCGCGGGTTACCCGGAGATATTCCTCATCTGTGGCTTTTGTCATATCATATCCGCCAACGGCAAAGCCTCCCTTGAGTTTCTTTGTCGAAGGATCACTATCGATATATATTCTGACACTATCAGGACCTACATCAAGATAATCCTGAATTGTACCTTTTGTCAGGTCATAACCTCCAACTGCAAAGCCTCCCTTTAACTTCTTGGTAAGAGGATTAGTGTCAAGATATATCCTTATGCTGTCTTTTCCGACAAACAAGTACTTTGTCGATTCAGCTTTATCGGTTCCGAATCCTCCTACAGCAAATCCACCCTTCACTGCCTTGGCCCCATTGCTCACATAAATTCGCACTCCTTCATTGTAAACTGCAAAACAGTCTGCCCATCCTTGTTTTTTACTTCAAAAAGTGCATCCTCCAGTCCTGATGTTGTTCCTTTAACAGCCAATTTGTCGACAGTACCGGCAAGATCACCGGAAGTCATGGCATAGGGAACCGACATGAGCTGAGATGTGCCCATGTCTTTCCATGAACCGGAATAATAGATCTCCGTTTTGAGATATTTGGGTGTAACACTCCAGTCTATAAGGTCAAAAGTCGCTACTGTGCTCTCGGTCTGCCTGGTGCCTGTACCGACTACCAGGGTGAAGAGCCCGAAGCTGTTGGTAGTCACAGTAGAGTGCAGTTCCTTCCAGAAGATCGTTCCTCCTGTCGACAGAGACTGAACATACATCATTGCCTGCAGAGGTGTATTGGGCAGGATGTTACCTGATCCGTCGCGGGCGATGGCTTGGTAGTTGAATCCCTGCGGGATTTGTGAAGATAAAAGACCAAAGACCAAAGATAAAAGAAAGGTGAGGAAAAGTTTTGTTTTCATAACAGGAAGGGTTAACGGTGCAACGGTCCAATGGTACAATGGTGCA
>JAPLDY010000148.1 GCA_026391595.1 Bacteroidia bacterium | reverse complement strand
GAAGCCACAAAGATCTTGAAAGGAAAAATCGACTCAGGTGAAATAATGCTTCCTGCAGGAGTTACATACAAATTTGCCGGGAATTACGAAAATCAGATAAGAGCAGCAAAGAGATTGATGATTGTAATCCCAATAAGCTTATTATTGATTTTTCTTTTATTGTTTTTCCAGTTCCGGACTATCACAGCATCTTTTATTCACTTCTCTGGTGTTTTCGTTGCTTTTTCAGGAGGTTTTATAATGTTTTGGTTATATGGACAGGATTGGTTTATGAATTTTTCAGTTGCAGGAATAAACCTTCGCGACATGTTCCAGATGCACACAATCAATCTGAGCGTGGCTGTCTGGGTTGGTTTTATTGCACTTTTCGGAATAGCAACAAACGATGGTGTAATTATGGGTACTTACATACATCAGGTCTTTGAAGAAAAGAAGCCTGACACAGTCCAGGATATTCGTGAAGCCGTTGTCACTGCCGGAAAAAAACGTATCCGTCCTGCCATGATGACGACTGCTGTAGCTGTAATTGCATTGCTTCCAGTACTTTCTTCAACAGGGAAAGGGGCTGATATTATGGTTCCAATGGCAATCCCGATGTTCGGCGGAATGATAATTCAGGTAATGACAGTTTTCGTTGTTCCCCTGTTCCAGGCCATGTGGAGGGAAAGAGCCGTTAGTCAAAAACTTAAAGAAGCTGTTCAAACTATTGATAATCAATTGGAAGATGAAAACAACAGCATATAAGAGATTACTGATTATACTCATTGCACTTGGCAGCGGTCTTGCAGGAAACTGTCAGCAATATCCTGATTCACTTCTCAGATATCTGGAAATAGCTGCGAAAAATAATCCAACGGTACAGCAAAAGTTCATTGAATATAAGGCTGCTTTGCAAAAAGTTCCGCAGGTCGGGAGTCTGTCCGATCCGGAATTAAGTCTTGGTGTATTCGTGAAACCGATGGAACTTGTAAGCGGCAACCAGGTGGCTGACATCCGATTGATGCAGATGTTTCCATGGTTTGGGGTTCTAAAAAACGCCAAAGATGAGATAAATTTAATGGCGAATGCAAAATATGAGGTCTTCCGTGATGCAAAACTGCAGGTTTTTTATGATGTCCAGCGAACCTGGTATGAGTTATTTAAAGTCAGGAAGGAAATCGCTGTTTCTGAAAAGAGCATTGAAATACTTAAAGTAATTGAACGACTTGCCCTTGTAAGATTTAAATCGACTCCGTCAGGAGGCACGGGAACAACATCTTCCAGCACAGGGATGCCCACTGGTTCCAATCAAACCAGAAATGCAGGTTCGTCGGGGATGCAGGTTATGGAAGGTGGTCAGGGAATTTCCGGGTCATCAAAATTAAATCAGCCATCAACATCAATGCAAACAACTTCTATGGGATCATCAGTAAGTGGATCCGGATTGGCTGATTTATATCGGATTCAGATAGAGGCCGGAGAACTTGAAAACAATATTGCATTACTGAAAAATTTGGAACAAAGCATAACTGCCCGGTTTAACAGTTACCTTAACAGACAGCCTGTCGCTCCGGTTTTAACCGGCGAAAATCTGACTGCTGATTCACTTGGATTATCCCTGGCAGCTGTATCTGACAGTATGCTTGCAAAAAGTCCCATGCTGAGTATGCTTGATTTTGAAAAGCAATCTATAGAAGCCCGTAAAAAAATGGTTACAGCAATGGGATATCCAATGGTCGGTTTAGGTCTGAATTATTCACTTATAAGCAAGAGTGCAATGTCAGCATCTTCTATGAATGGTAAAGACATGGTCATGCCAATGCTAACTGTAACACTTCCGGTTTACAGGAAGAAATACAATGCTATGGTTAAAGAAGCTGATCTTTTAAAATTAGCCACTTCACAGAAATACCAGGCAACAGCTAATTCTTTGCTAACTGAGTATTACCAGGCAGTTCAATTGTACCAGGATGCGCAAAGAAGGGTAAAACTATATGAATATCAGTATCTGCTGGCATCAAAATCACTTGATCTGATCTTAAAAAGCTTTACAACGTCTTCAGCGGGACTTACTGATGTTCTACGCGTTCGTCAGCAAACACTCGACTATGAACTGAAAAAGGTAGAGGCTGTTGCTGATTTCAATACTGCTATAGCATGGTTGAATCGATTAATGGCATTTTCCCAAATAGAATAAAACGTAAACTCAATGAAAAATATCAGGAAATGTAAAATATTTTCAAATAAGTATCTGAAATATAGTCTTTTACTGATCGTGGGTGTCTTTATTGGCTGGTTGTTCTTTCATCCATACCGGAAAGCAGAGATGAATTCGGATCTACATGTAGAAAAGATGAAAAGCACTATCTGGACATGTTCAATGGACCCTCAGGTAAGAATGCAGGAACCAGGTAAGTGCCCGATTTGCGGAATGGATTTGATCCCGCTGGTTCAAAACAGTTCCTCAACAGATCCTGATTTGATACAACTTACTCCGGAAGCAGCTCAACTGGCTAATGTTCTTACAACTGTGATTTCGAAACAAAAGCCTGTTAAAGAAGTCAGGCTTTTTGGGAAAGTGCAGACTGATGAAAGATTGCTGCAGAGTCAGATCTCCCAGGTATCGGGCAGAATAGAACATCTGACAGTTAACTTTACAGGTGAGTCCGTTATAAAAGGTCAAGTTCTTGCACAAATTTATTCTCCCGAACTTATTAATGCACAGCAGGAGATGCTGGAAGCGGCCAAGACCAAACAGACACAACCTGCATATTATGAAGCGGCAAAGGAGAAACTTTCCCAATTGAAACTTACTGATAATCAGATTACAGCTATTGAAGAATCCGGATCAGTGCAGAATACTATAGATGTTATATCAAACTTTAAAGGCATTATCACTGCAAGGAGGGTAAACGCTGGAGATTATGTTTCACAGGGTACTGTTTTATTCGATGTCGCCGACTTATCAAAAGTGTGGGTGCTGTTCGATGCTTATGAAAGTGATCTGGGATTCCTTAGTACAGGAGAAAAAATCTCATTTACGCTTCAGGCCTTACCCGGTGAAAAGTATTCAGCTATTATTGTGTTCATTGACCCTGTTATTGATCCGGTTACCCGGGTTGCTAAAGTAAGAGTTGAGACTGGAAATCAATCAGGAAAACTTAAGCCTGAAATGTTTGCAACAGGGATTGTCTTATCTACTCTTGATGAGTTTAAAAATAATATAGTAATCCCAAAATCTGCAGTCTTATGGACAGGCAAGCGCTCCATAGTATATGTTAAACAACCAGGAACTGATGAACCGGTTTTTAAAATCCGTGAAATTGGTCTGGGCCCGATGCTCGGAGATAGCTATGTGGTTACTGATGGCCTTTCTGAAGGCGAAGAGATTGTAACCAGCGGGACTTTTAGTGTCGATGCAGCAGCACAGCTTGAGGGTAAACCAAGTATGATGAATCCCTCAAGCGGAAAAACATCTACTATGCCTGGAATGGACATGTCGGTAGGAAAATGATTTTCTCTGGTCATTCAGGACTTTTCTGAGAATATCCTCTGAAAATATAATAGGCAGGAATGCCGATTATCACTGTCACTAAAGCGATGGATGATTCTGCAGGCCTTTCGAGAAAAGATAGCGCCAGGATCAGAATTCCGGCAGCAATATAAATTATCTGGGTGACAGGAAATCCCGGAAGGTGGAGTGCTTTCGGATCAGATGCTCTGAGCCTGAATACTCCGGCGACTGTCAGTACAGGAAAAATCCCTAGGGCAAACCCCATGTATGTAAGAACCTGTTCAAAAGAACCCGAGAGAGCAAGGATGCATGCTATCAGGCATTGAAGGAGAATAGAATTCGAGGGGACCTGAAATTTTGGATGTATCCGTGCTACCAATTTGAAAAAAAGGCCGTCTTTGGCCATCGAATAATAGACTCTCGGACCGATAATAATAAATGCGCTTAACGAAGAAAAGAGAGCAAAGCCAATCAAAAGTGAAAAAAGCACCTCTGCAGACTTTCCAAACAAGTTTCCCATTGCAAGCCCTCCGACAGAAATGACTCCCTTCATTTGTTCGGGATTGATACTGTAAACATAAAGTACATTCAGCGCAAGATAGATGATTATCACAATGCCAGTCCCGTAAATAAGCGATCTGGGAAGGATCTTTGCCGGATTTTTTATTTCTGCACCGAGATACGTTGAAGCATTCCAACCGCTGTATGCAAACATTATCCACATAAGTGAGAGTCCAACGGTTTTCAATCCGGCAAAACCAGGATTTGCAAGTTTCCCTAAGCTGAAATTTTCAAAGCTACCTGCACCTGAAGAGAATCCGGCAAACAGAAGAACAGCGATCAGGAGCACCTTGAGAACCGTAAGTAGGTTTTGGATCCTTGCACCTGCTTTTATTCCACGATAATGGATGAATGTGAAAATCAATATTATACTAACAGAAATGATCTTTTTCGTCCAGGCTTCATTAACTATTCCTGATGATGAAAGCCATTCAGGGAGAGCCGGTACAGCCCTGCAGAAGTATTCACTGAATCCCATCGCTGATGCCGCTATCGGCGCAGAAAATCCGACAATGAATGAGACCCACCCGCTCAGAAATCCGAACAAAGGGTGATAGAGTCTTGAAAGGAACAGATACTCACCACCGGCACCGGGCATTGCTGCCCCCAGCTCACCATATGAAAGTGCTCCACAAAGAGCAATAATCCCTCCAACAGCCCACAATGCCACCATAAGCACCGGATTATTCAGTCCTGCCATCAGAAGTCCTGATGTCGTAAATATTCCGGCACCTATCATGTTGGCAATCACGATATTGGTGGCAGGGAAAAGTCCCAGCTTTCTTTGCAGATTTTCTTCGGCCATAGCCAGGAGAAATTATTTTTCGGACTTTTTGTAGCTTATGGAAACGCCTCCTCCGGAGCTGTTTATTGTAGTTTCATAATTCTTCAGGCTTCGGACATAATCGAGATAGACTCCCTGACCATTAGGTCCATAGCCGCCACGTCCGCCAGAACCACGGTCTGAAATATTGTGCGCCGTGAAACATCCTCCCACTTTGAGTTTTGGATCGACATCTATGAAATAGTTTTTATACCAATCCTTATCAGCATCACTGAAGACAAAGTCAAACGGCCCTTTGAGCTCTTTGACAAGCTGGTGAGCATCTGCAAGCCTTGCATCAATGTAATCTGAAAGTCCTGCCTGTTTAAAATTCTCAAGAGCCCTTTTATACCTTCCCTCATCAATGTCGATGGTTATCATCTTTCCGCCGGTCTTGCTCAGCGCCCAGGCTATCCAGATACCTGAATGGCCGGTTGAGGTTCCTATTTCGAGGACGCTTTTATAATTATTCTTAATTATAATATCATAAAGCAGCTGCCCGTCAACCGTGGGTACATTCATATCGTACCATTGCCTCGAATGTTCGGCCATAAAACTTCTGACTGTTTCATCAAGGGAGGGATTTGATTGCACTGCCTGTGATCTCAGAGGCAAGGAAATGATACATGATAGTGCGATAAGCGACAGTAATACTGAAAATTTGCTTGTTTTCATTTCATTGTCTTTTTAATAATAGACTTATAAATGATTGGACAATTAAATATAGCTTATTATTCCTGAAAGTTTCTTAACCTAATAGTTATTAGGATTTTATTTAATATCTTTTAACTGTAATTATATAATTTATACTGTGACAAACCGGTATTTTAAACATTCCAGGATTCCCCAGGCTACAGACATTGTAATTTTAATGCTTGCATTATTGAATGTTGCACTACACCTTGCTTTTTTCAGGAACCTTGAATACCACCGCGACGAGCTTCTCTACTTTTCCCTTGGAATGCACCCCGCTTTTGGATATGCCACGGTTCCCCCGCTTATAGGATGGGTGGCATGGCTTATGCAAAACATATTCGGTTATTCTGTCTTTGCAGTGCGTATTTTTCCGGCTCTGATAAGCGGGATGATGGTCTTGATTGTTGCGGATCTGGCAAAAGAGCTTGGAGGCAATAAATTTGCACAGATTCTTGCCTCAGCGGGAATTATTATCGCTCCATTTGGTCTGAGGACATTTTTTCTTTTTATGCCTGTTCACCTTGATATGCTGTTCTGGACATTAACTTTTTATCTGGTAGTCAAGTATATCAACTCGGAGAATTCAAAGTATCTTATATGGCTGGGCGTTATAGCCGGCGTATCGCTGCTGAATAAATATCTGATAGGGTTATTGTTCGTGATTATCCTTGCAGCTGTTCTTTTTACCAGGCACCGTGAGATATTCAGAAAGAAAATGTTCTGGCTTGGAATAGCCGCTGGAGCTTTGATATTCTCTCCTAACCTTATTTGGCAGATAGTCCACGGATTGCCTGTTATAAACCATCTCTCCGAATTGGCTGATACCCAGCTTGTAAATGTCAACAGGTCAGCCTTCCTGGTGGAACAGCTGATCAGCCCGGGAGCAGCATCATTTCTGACAATAGCAGGATTATTATATATACTTTTTAATAAGAGACAAAAGAAAATAAGATTCCTTGGAGTTGTTGTGCTGGGTGTGATAATTTCGCTGATGCTGATGAGAGGCAAAAGCTATTATACCCAGGGAGCTTTTCCTTTTCTGATCTCAGCAGGCGCCGTTTATTACGGATCAGTTTTACATAAATGGTATAGCAGAGCGGTATTTACTGTCCTTCTGATTACGATCACCTTTTTTATTCTGCCTTTTGGCATCCCTGTTTTTAAAACGGCAGGATTAATTAAATACTTCGATACTGTCGAATCAAAATACGGATTTGATTTTGGCAGGACTTTTGAAGACGGATCAAAACACTCGCTTCCACAGGATTATGCCGATATGCTGGGATGGGAAGAGCTAACATCACTGGCAAATAAGGCATGGCAGATGATACCTGATAAAAAGGCAGCGTTTATCTATGGTGAAAATTACGGGCAGACAGGTGCAATTACCGTTATTGGTAAAAAATATGATCTGCCTGAAGCAGTTTCTTTTAACGAAAGCTTTCTGTACTGGGCGCCTGACAGGTTCGATCCCGATATCAAATCAGTGATATATATAAATTATGAGCCTGGGGATGATATGAAAAGACTCTTCCGTGAAATGACTTTAATCGGCAGGATCTCTAATCCTGATTCCAGAGAGTATGGGGCAGGAGTCTATTTATTCAACGATCCCGTGAAAAGTTTTAATGAATTCTGGATAGAAAGACTTAAGGAGGTCAGATAAGTTCAATCAGGTGAAAATTCTCATTATACATCCAGGACATTTATCCAAAATGATATAAATTGGTATTTGTAATTGAATGACAGACAATTAATAATTCTTTAATTCTTAAACTGATGAAAATCCTCAAAAAGATCCTTTTAACCTTTGTGGCTATTATTCTTTTCCTGGTGCTTTGTTTTGCCGGGCTGATCATTTATGCCCATTTTTCGGATTATAAACCGGAAGAAAAAACGGTACTCTTCAGCACAGGGAAAACGGGTAAACTCGACGACAGCCTGGTAATCTCTTTAATGACTTGGAATATAGGATATTGCGGATTGGACAAGAATATGGATTTTTTCTATGACGGAGGCACTAAAGTGGCCACTCCGGAAGATCAATGTCTTAAGAATCTGGATGCCATTAAGAAGTATATAAGGGGAAATGACACAATCGATTTTTTCCTGATACAGGAAGTGGACATGGACAGCAAGAGAAGCTACCATATCGATCAATACAGGTCTCTTGGGAATATGGTCCCTGAATACTTCCCATTTTTTGCCAGAAACTATGATGTCTTTTTCGTACCGGTTCCTCCGTTAAATCCAATGGGTGCTGTTTTATCAGGTCTTGCAACATACAGCTATTTTCAGCCATCATCATCAGTCAGATACCAGTTTCCGGGCGAATATGGGTTTCCTACGCAACTATTCATGCTCGACAGATGTTTCATGGTTAACAGATATCCTCTTAGAAACGGAAAAGAATTGCTGGTGATCAATACACATAATGAAGCTTTTGACCCGGGCGAAATCCGGAAAGCCCAGATGACCTACCTGAAAAAGTTTCTGCTGGCGGAATATGCCAGGGGGAATTACATCATCACAGGAGGCGACTGGAACCAGACTCCACCCGATTTCAAGCCTGAGTTTTCAGGAAATAAGGTAAATAGTGACCAGATGGCAATGGATTCAGATTATCTGCCATCAGAATGGAAGTGGGTCTATGACAGCAAAACCCCATCAAACAAGTGGGTTTATGACAGCAAAACCCCATCAAACAGGACTGTAAAAGCAGCCTACAATTCTGCTACAACCACCACCACAGTTATTGATCTTTTCCTGCTTTCTCCAAATATCAGTGTAATATCAGCAGAATGCATCAAACTTAATTTTGAAAATTCTGATCACAACCCGGTAAGGATAAAAGTAAGATTGAAATAATATTTTACTCATACCTGTACAGCTTCACCTTCTGGAAGTTTTCATTTCCGTTCCTGAATCTAAGCCCGGTACCCGTTTTATTCTCCAAAGCTCTTTTTGCAAGATCGTAATCGAGCATGATATCATCACCGTTGAGCCGCCGGCCTTGTATCCATTTTCCATTTTCAAATTTACCTTCATCAAGCTGTGCAATTCCAGCAATTGCAGGTCCTGGAGTATTGGGAGAAAACGACACCTGGATATTATTTCCGATAATAGTATATTCATCAGTCCCTGAGTTAATTATGATGCCATAACCTGTCCCCTCTCCGGGAGCTGATGGTGAACGCCAGCTTCTGTTCAATTCAAAATGGAGCTTATAGTCTCCCAGCACAACTTCCTCGACAGGATTCTTCTCCGGTTTCAGCAGTACAGACGTGATCGTCCCTTTGCTTTGGGCTTCAAGGATTACTGGAGCAAATCCTTTGAGGATTTTATATGCATTTGAAATTGGTTCCTTTTCATTTGCTGAGAATATGTTTTCAATACCAAAAGGCGAATATCCTATCGCATTATGTTTTCCGATCGCGAAGAACAACTGCCCTGCACCCTGTTCCCCGGCCCTTGACTCTGGAATGAAAAGGATGTTCTTGTTTCTCGTGTACAATGTGCATATTTCCGCGAAATCAGGCAGATAAATATCAGGACATAAAAGGTCAATGTCCGGCGCGCCGGCTCTCCAGAAATCAAGTACATGAGCCTGCGGACCTCCGGATGGATAATCACCGGGAACCTTATCCTGCGGTTGTACGATCCATGCATTTACAAACATCGGTATTGAATATTCCTTTTTGGCTGCGCTGACACATCCGTTCAGATACCTTGCATAATTCCATGCCATAAAAAATTCATCAGTTTTTACTCCCTTTCCAAAAACGTCTTCCCATGTACCAGATGTTTTAAATCCTGAAGCTGACCAGACTTCAAGAAGTTCAGGAAGCAATGTCTCTTTATTCTTTAACAAATAATCAATCAGGTCCTGTGGGACGGACGAAGAAAAAGCTTCATTAGCCAGATTATTATGATCACGGGGAGAACCAATAATCCCGACTTCATTCTCAACCTGTATCATTATGACCGTCCTTGTTTTTGAATCGATTTCATTCAGATGCTTCATCATCGCTGTAAAAGCTTTTGAATCAGCCTGAAGGTTCTCTTCCCCAAATGTGGAAAGAATTTCAAGACTTTTCCCGTTTTCGGCTTTCACCCTGGGGAACCTGTTAAAGTCTTTTTTCACCCATTCGGGCATATAATGCGATTGTCCGTTTTTCCAGGAACCGAACCACAATAATATCAACCGCAGATTATTTGCACGTGCATCTTCAACAAGATTGTCAATCACGGAAAAGTCAAATCTGCCTTCGTTAGGTTCTACTAACGACCATTCAACAGCAGCAAGCACAGTATTCATTCCTGAAGCTTTAAGTACCGGCCAGTACTGCTTCATGTACTCCCGGCTGCTAGAGCTTGAGTTATGGAGCTCTCCTCCAAGAACAAGAAAAGGATTTCCATCCACTATCAGCTGTGTGATATTACCCCGTTTTTCCAGAGCAGGCGCCGGAGGAGCGGTTTGCTCTGTGCAGGAGAAGCTTATAAAAGTTAAGATCAATGAAATAAGAACAAGAGGTTTTGAGGTTTTCATAAGTTATTTTTTTATTACAATGAATTTTGTATCCCATGGTCCAAGAACAAGAGAAGGACCCCTGAAAGTTGATATCTTTCCGCTTGAAGCGTCCCAGATCTGCTTTTTGCCTTTCTCCTGTAAGAAGAGATTAAATGAGACTGTTTCATTTTTTTCATTGAAGATGAAATAAAGATCAGAATCCTTCCATTTTCTGTGAAGATATTTAACCTGTGGAAGCGTTTTATCTATCTTCAGGTCCGGCGGTGGCAATAATTGCATTAATTGTTCGGTGAGTTTCCCTGATTTTTCGTGAATTGCCCATGAAAGATCTATGGTTTTCACAGAATTCATAAAACTCTGTTCAACGGTCAACGAAGGCAGGTTGCCGGCAAAGATCACTTTACCTCCTGATGCTGCAAATTCCTGCAATTTAATCAATGATGCTTTTGAAATAACACTTATCGATGGAACAATAATTGTCTGGTAAGATTGTCCGCTGAGATTCTTTAAGGCGCCATCTTCTGTTTTAAGTATTGATGTCAGCGCCTGTTCGTCCACGAAGTCAAAATCACGCTGATTCTCCATAAGCTGGCGGGCAAGGTCGAGAGCGCTCGTATTTGATTCATTATCACCATACCACAAGCTCATCGACGGGAAATAAACCCCAATTGATGCAGCCGGTCTGCCTTGGGAAAGAAGATAAGCAGCTCTGTTAATATATTGGGCAACAGGAGGAAAGGTGTCTGTCAGAAAGAAGCTGATTGAAGGTGCAGGCTGAGTTGAAGGCCTTTGCTGCGACGGGGCGGATGGTGCCGGCGTTGCTCTTGGTGTTGAGGCAGACATGAACATCACCTGGATAGAATTTAAACCTCTGACCATTTGGTAGTCAAGCACCCACTTTGCCTGGCTGACCGATGGTTTATGGGTAAAAGCCGCAAAGCTCTCGGTAAAAGCCCTTGGCTTGCCGTAAAGATGTGCTGCCGATGAGGCAAGCTTGGGATAATCGGCAACCTGATCAATCCATATCTGTGCCCAGATGGCATCAACACCGGGAACAGCCACATTTCGCATATTCTTGAAAAAATCACCTGACGATCTTACCAGTCCGGGCAGCTGATCTTCATGGTTGAGGTGGACTATATATTCAATATTATTTTCTCTGCACCAGTCGGCCTGGAGGGTGAAAAAATTATCCCTGAAGAGATCTGACCACACATCCCAGTAGTCGGCCTTAGCCCTTTTTGCCTCTTCATTTAGCTGCGGGACAAAGAAAGAAGCCAACCAGGGAGTCACATCATAACCTTTTCTTTTTTTGAATTCATCAAGAATTTTTGGCGTCCACGGGGTATATGCAAAATCAGGTTCATCGCCCATGACACCCATGAAGGTTTTTCCGAATTCTTCTCCGAAATATTTTTTATACTGTACATGTGTCCAGTCAATAAACTGTCTGGTTGCCAATGGATTAAGATAATCCATCAGTGAGGCTGTGGTATCTTTCCCTCTTGCGGGATTATTAACCGACCTGGTAACCGATGACCTGAAGCGGTGACCTGCAATAAATATTCTCCAGCTGCCTTCAGGAGCGGTCCAGTCAAGTACACCGGAAGATACATCCAGAGTTTTGCACGAGTTATCGTCGGAATTGAATGCGGCAGCGCTTATGGAATACCAGGGGAGCTTACGTTCTATCTTTTCTCCCGGTTTCACATCAAATCTTTCAGTAACTACCAATCCCTGCATTTTCAGGTCGGGACGTTCAGTGCTGAATTTTCCACCTGCAAAACCGCTTGGGTATTTACCCTCGTCCTCTATCCAGACCTTCATGCCCCTTGTCTTTGCTTCATCAATGGCAATTTTGACAAGAGAAAACCATTCAGGAGAGAGGTATTTTGCTGTCATACCATAGCCGGCTTCTACCATCACACCCCTGAAGCCCATGGCTTTTATCCTGTCGAGGTCGCGCTTGATAACGGTATCCGACATACGTCCGTCCCAGCCCCACCAGAGGATCATACCATATTCTGCGGGAGGAGACTTAAAATTTGCTGCGACATCTCTGGACACAGGATCGAAGATCTTCTGCCATGGTCGTTGTGAATTAGCAGAAATGGTCAAAGACAAAAGCAATATGACAATAAGTCTCACCTTTTTCATTTGAAGGAAGTTATATTAATATCAAAAATAAGTCAATATGTGATTAAATATGACCTTGGCACCCTCATATTTTAGAATTTTTAACTAACTTGTAAGGATATTTATCTGATCTGTAACTTAACAAATATTTAGTCATCATGAGAATCCTGATTATCGGATTTGTAGCATTTGTGATCTGGTGCTTTGTTTCCGCCTGGCTATATAACGACAAGTTGCTGCCGATGCGGAACAAGCCTGTTCCGGTGTTTACAACTCCAGAAAGTAAGACAAACGAGGCAGATTCTTTAATGAAACTTAAAGCATTGATGCCCAAGGACCTGACGATCTATTTTGAATTTAATGATACAAAATTCAAACCTGATCCGCAAAACAACAACAGCATTGCTGAGTTTAAAGCCTGGCTCGACAAATACCCCGGATCGATGCTCCTGGTTCAGGGCTGTACAGATATTGTTGGAACCACCGAATTCAATAAGACCCTGGGACTTAAGAGAGCCGAAGCAGCAGGCAAATATCTTGAAGAAAAAGGGATACCTGCAACAAGGATAATAAAGGAATCAATGGGCGAAAGCAAGGCTTTTGAAAACTATATTACCAAAGAAGGAAGAGCAAAAAACAGAAAAACTGAAGTATCAATAAAACTGCAATAACATGACACTATCATTCATAATACTCGCAAAGTCTGTAACGGGAGCCGTAATATTCATTGTCGCACTGCTACTTGTTGCAGCAATTATCGGTTATGTCACAGCATGGTTCTATGCAAAGTCGGTATATACACCTATTATTAAAGGACTTGAAGCAGAAAAAGCTGATCTTCAGAAACAGGTTGCCGGACTTAAGGACGACGTGAGCAAGCTTAATGGTAAAGTCGACGATCTCAACGGAAAGATCAAAAAGCTTGAAGATCAGCTCGGCGCCAAAGAGAAAGAGATAAAAGAGCTCAGAAGCAAAATAAAGGAATAGCAAATATCCTCTCAGATTTTTGTAATTTTATCTTACCGAAGTAAAAAGATTCGTCGGGGGTATTTATTATAATCACCAGCAAGATGAAAATAAACGCAAAAAGCTTTTTCCCTCCGCTTCAATGGCTTCCTGACTATAACTTCAAGACTCTTGGTGCTGATGCTATAGCTGGTCTTATGCTGACAGCTTATGCTATACCTGTATCCCTGGCATATGCAACACTGGCAGGATTGCCTCCACAATACGGGATTTTCGGATATCTTCTGGGGGGATTCTTTTATGCCTTGCTTGGCACCAGCCGACAACTCGCAATTGGACCTACATCAGCAATATCGATGGTGATAGGGGTAACTCTGGCAACCCTTTCCGGAGGCGATCCTCAAAGATGGCTCGATCTGGCTTCCCTTACTGGCGTGGCCCTCGCTGCAATGAGCTTCCTGGCATATATACTTCGACTCGACAGCATAATAAATTTCATAAGCGAGACAGTACTGACAGGATTCAAAGCCGGAGCGGCACTTACAATTATGCTTACACAGCTTCCCAAGTTGTTCGGCGTTTCAAGTGGCGGAACAAATTTCTTCGGCAAGCTGGCAGATCTTTTCCACAAATTACCTGAGACAAATTATTATGTACTTGTCTTCGGTATAATAGCGTTTCTGCTGATATTCTTCGGTGAAAAATATTTCAGGGGGAAACCGATAGCAATATATGTTGTAATCATTTCCATTTTGCTGATCTCATTACCATCCTTGTCGAAGCATGGTTTCAAGACAGTCGGACTAATTCCTTCAGAGCTTCCAAAGTTTCATATTCCAAAGCTGGTATGGGCAGATATACAGAGCG
>JAPLDY010000191.1 GCA_026391595.1 Bacteroidia bacterium | reverse complement strand
AATATCATTGATATTATTAACTAAATTTGTTCCTCAAATTTTCATTATGGAAAAGAAAACCGAACTGATTACCAACAGTGATGGAAGCATTTTTCATCTTAACCTGCTTCCCGGAGATATATCAGATAAGATAATTATTGTAGGCGATCCGGGCCGTGTCGACATGCTTTCAACTCTTCTGACAGATATCAGGGTAAGAAAGGAAAACCGCGAGTTCAGGACTGTTACCGGCAATCATGAGGGAAGGGAGATAACGATAATTTCATCCGGGATTGGAACCGATAATATCGACATTCTCGTCAATGAGCTTGATGCCCTGGTAAATATTGATCTCAAAACCGGGATTGCCAGGGAAGAGCCTGTCTCACTTACTTTTGTGAGGATTGGAACCTCAGGAGGTCTAAGAGATGAGATACCTGCCGGATCAGCTGTTCTCACTGAAACTGCAATCGGTTTTGACGGTCTTATTCATTTTTATGAAGGTTACGACTGGCTGCTCGACACAGCGCTTTCAGATGTTCTGGTTCAGTACCTTGAATGGCCAGACACCCTCTCCTACCCTTATGCTGTAAATGCTAGCAAGGAGCTTGTTGAGCTATTTAAAAATGAAAAGTTCATCAGGGGAATTACGATCTCTGCTCCGGGTTTCTATGCACCGCAGGGAAGGACGCTCAGGCTTAACACATTTGACAGCGAGATAAATAAAAAACTTTCTGAGTTTTCATTCAGGGGAAGGTTCATAGCAAACTATGAGATGGAAAGCTCTGCAATATATGGTTTATCAGGATTGTTGGGGCATAAAGCGTTGACAATCTGCCTAGTAATCGGGAACAGGGTGTCTGGCGACTTTATCAACGACTATAAGCCACTTGTTTTAGAACTCGCCGGCAAGGTATTAAGCGTTATCTGATTTTCTGAACAAATTTGAATGATTTAGGAATTTGGGTATATTTGTATTACTAATATTCAAAAATCCTTCTAATGTCTGAAACTACTAATTCAAAGAATGTCAGGGATGATGAGATAGATCTTCTTGACCTTTTTAAAAGAATGGGGAAAAGCCTCGACACGATGTTCAAAACACTTGGAAGATGGTTTCTGGTTTCAATTGTTTTTCTTTTCAGGAACTGGTTGCCTTTGCTGCTGAGTATTGTTTTAGGTGTAGGAGCCTCTTATCTTATTAAGTATACATCTGCTTCATTTTATACTTCGGATCTGGTACTCAGAACCAATACTCTTCCTGCAGCAGATATGATTTCATATATCAACAGGTTACATACCTATTGTTTGGAAGATAACCAGTCAGCGTTACAGGAAGCAATAACACTAAAACCTGATCAGGCAAACAATATTATTGACATAAATGCAAATTGGATAATTGATAAAGGTCGTGATGGTGTGCCAGACCTGGTTGATTTCAGAGACAGCCATAATATTTATGATACGATCAATATCAGAATGCAAGACCGGCTGAATATACGGGTTCAGATCAAAGTTCCCCAGGAGCTAAATATCGTAAGGGAAGGATTAATTAAATTCATTGATTCAGATTCCTTATTCAGTCAGCATAACAGAATCAGAATCAGACAAAACCAGGAGTTACAGAGTAGAATTAGTTATGACCTCCTGCAACTTGACAGTCTTCAGAAAATCAAGTATTTTGAAGAGACACAGAGAATGAGCCAACCAGGAAACGGACAGATGATATTCCTGCAGGAACAGAAAACACAGCTTGTATATCCTGAGATACAGGGATTGTTTGAGCGGAAGCAACTGCTCGATGCTGATATAACCCTTTATAAAGGAATAGCTACAGTACTCAGTGATTTTTCAATCCCCACAAAACGTGAAAATGGGGGTATGTACTACGGCAAGGTGTTAATACCACTGTTTTTTGTACTTACTTTGATCATTTTGATAATTCTGAGGAACAGAAGAAAGCTTAAAGAAGTTTATAATAAATATTAAAATAGAAAAGGGAGCCCAGGAGCTCCCTCTTTTATTTCTTATAAGTATCCTTTTAATTATTCTCTTGAGCTCGTCTGATTTTCCGGAATTCCCCTATTCATATTTACCTGGAGTAAAAGGAATGAGAACAATGAGAAGAATGAGACTCCTGCAAATCTGTATAAAACAGTTTCGAAAGTAAAAAGAATCAAAATCAATAATATAAATATCCCGTAAAGTAGACTTTTTTGAATAATTGCAAAATATATCATTATACCTATCATTCCTAAGAACAGAATAAGTCCGATCAGACCATTTTCCAGTAAAACCTCAATAAATTGATTATGAGCATTTAGTCGGATTTCTGCCATATCTGTTCTGCCAATTTTCAAATATTGTTTCGTCAATTCATCTCTTACATCCCCTACACCGACACCAAAAAGAACATTCTCCTTTGCTATTTTAAATGCAGATTTCCAGATTATCATTCTGGGTTCCTCAATGTTTTCTCCTACAGTTTCCTTATGCATTATTTTGTCGTACAAATAGCCGTATCTCTGATTGTTCCGGAGCAGAGGAATGGATATAATTATCAATACAAATATTCCAAGCAACACGAACCGGCCATTCTTTATTGTATTTAATTTCATTGAAAAATAAAATAGCACAAGAATAATGCCAGCGAGCATGCCGGCTCTGGAGGAAATAAAGTAAAGTGATGTGATCAGGAATAATGCCCCGAAAAGCCATAAAATCCGTTCTCGTATTTTTAATGAATGGTTAAACCATGATTCAAAGGCAATGAAGATAGAAATGATGACGTACATTGCTGCGTAAGAGGGATGTTGAAAGACAGTCAGCTCATCACCGAAAAAATAATTCGGCAAGGGATATTCAGTAGGATACGGATTGAATGACCATGTCCCGTTTACAAAACTTGATGACCTGAATAAAGCATATCCGTAACAGGCAATTAAATAGGCTAAACAGCTTATAGCAAAGATCCTGAGCAGGAAATTCACCCTCTTCCTTATATTTTCACCAGGATAAAATAAAACCAGTGGAAATAAGATCAGCGATAGGCGTCCGGATACGTTAGCCAATCCCAGCTTTATGTTATTACTATATATTAATCCTGCTATTTCAAAAATGTAGTAAACAAGAAATGCTAAAAAAAGCACTCTTGAATTGTTTTGCGAATGCCAGATATTTTTAAATGATGAAGCATTTTCCAGCAACCAGCATATCCCCCACAGAATCATTATTGGTGGCAGATACCGAAAATGAATCGGCATCATTATCATAGCTAAAATGGCGCACAGATAGGAGAAATATCCTGATCTAAATTTTTCAATAAAGATTGTTTTCTTGACTGTATACAGATTTTCGTATTCAATCATATTTTTCAAAAATATAATCTTTTTCTTCAAAATTTTCCGAAGCCAATACCATGAGAATTGCATCAGGAGAGAAATCATACATAGAATGCCAGTCCTTAGGCATTAGTACGATACATACTGAAGGTTTGTCAAGATTGAACACTTCCTGCTTCTGACCATCGTTATTATAAATTTTACATTTCCCTTGAATACAAACAGCTGCCTGTACGGTCTTATGATGGCGATGACCTCCTCGCACTGATTCATCGACTCCGTAAATATAAAACACCCGTTTTATATTAAAAGGCAGGACGTTTTCGATCACCGTAAGGTTTCCGCGTTTATCAGTATGTGTATCCAGATCAATTTTATACGCCATAATCTAATTCAATTTGATCATGTTGTACATGAAAATCTTTTTTAATCCGGTTTTAAACAGATTTTTAAAATTATTCACATCAAATTTAGTAAAACCTGTTTTGTATTCCGTAAAAGTGCGGTTAAGCATTTCTTCATTCTTTGAAATTTTCTCCAGATAAGGAAAATAAAATAACTTCCTTACTTTCTGCGGAATATAGTACCATCCGATATCTACACTCCCATTTTCAAGTAATTTGACATATTGATAATGGTAAAAAACAACATCAAATTTGTTCTTATTTTTTTTAATTATTCCCGTAATTGAATTTTCAGTTTTTCTTAATATGTACTGTCCGATATTCCATGGAGCAATGCCACCTCCCGGATTATTGAGAATATGTACATTCTGATAGATTTCCGGCCATTCATCCAGATATTTCTGGTCGCCGAACTTGCCATTTTCATATCTTGAAAAACACCATTCTACACACTGTGATCTCCACCTGTTCAGTACTTTTAAGCTTTCTCTTTCATTCTTAAAAGTCACAAACTGGACACAGAATCTGCCAGCCCTTTTCTCGCTATATAATTTCGGCAGTGTCGAATAACGATGCTCTGTAATTAATACGTTCTTGCCGTTTTCGTTCATTTCATTTAACAAATCGCAAGGATCTGAAAAGAACATTAAATCTGCATCAATATATGTGCATTC
The DNA here is from genome assembly GCA_026391595.1 of Bacteroidia bacterium. Classification (GTDB taxonomy): domain Bacteria; phylum Bacteroidota; class Bacteroidia; order Bacteroidales; family VadinHA17; genus LD21. The sequence goes on along the minus strand of JAPLDY010000191.1, from coordinate 4,014 downwards.
AATCAAAGAGAATTTATCCAGCACATATTTAATTGTCGAGGGTGTACAAGTCCAGCAATATTCAGCCTTTGTCCGGGAACTTTTAATCTCAAGGAGTTCGGGAGATTCAAATTCTTTCAGAGAGATGACAGTTACTTTTTCAAGATTCAGTTCATTCAGGATTTTAAGTGAAATTTCATCAAAGGCAAAAATATAAAGGTGGAAATATTCTGTCTGCGCTTTTAATGATTCATACATTACCAGCCCACGGCTTAAATAGAATGAATCAAACAGAGTAGTGAAGTAAATCATTGATTGAGGATCAAAAGTGTTCAGGGTTCAGTGTTTAGAGTCTGAAAACTCCTTTGTAATTATTGATTCAATTTGTTTACACCTAGCATATACTGTGTGAATTGTGAGTGTCTTCTGATGACCTGCTTCAGCAATCCTACTTCGTTCCTCCTCATGGTTTAACAGCCATTTGATTTTTTCGATACAATCCTGCGGATTCTTATAGATGACAATCTCTTTTTCTGTATCAAAAAGGTCTTTCAGGTTACTTTTAGCATCAGTCAGAAGACAACTACCCAGTCCGGTTGTTTCAAAAAGCCTCATATTTCCTGCATAATTTCCGGCTACCTCTCCATGGCTGTTAAGGACTATTTTTGATCCTGCGAGCAAACTATACATATCAAGACCATAAATGGGTCCTTTGTTTGCTCTGACTAGTGATAAAGGACATTTCTTAGCGTGAGAATTTCCATATTCCAAAATAGAAAAATACTTTTTTGTTTTCTCAAATCCGGTTTTTCTGATTAATTCATTAATGAAATGAAGGAAATTCTTAGCAAAAATCTTATAATTCTTTTCGAGATTCAGATAAAGTGATATATTTATGCCACTACATAAAATGCTGTCAAGAAGCTCGATTCGGCTGTTATGGTATCCTGCACCGGCAAATAATGAACCCGTAAAGACAATTCCTTCATGTACCAGGTCGTTTGAAACTTTGATTTTTTCTAGAAGGTCCGTGTCAAAACCATGATAAACCAGATAAGTCCTTATTCCATTGCCTTCAAATTCACTTTTCAGACCAGGGGTGCATGCTATGACAAAATCCATAGCTCTTAGTTTTTCAATTACCCGGGAATTATATGGGGCGGAAAAGTTTGCAATGATCACCCTGATGCTCCCAATGGTATGCCTGACATTTTCGATCCAATCCTTATCGACAAACCTCAGATCCTCAATCCATAAGATATCTGGCATAAAGCTGGCTACCTGATGGAAAAGTAAATCCTTTTTTTTCGCAATTCCTTTGCAGTTTTCTTTATACCATTTATTCTGAAGGTGCTTATCGTTAGCAATAATACATTCTGCTAATAGTCCGAGTTTATTAAATGTTTTGACATAAGATGCTCCAAAATCTACAGAGTCTTCCAGTATAAGACTAAGATGCTCTTTATAGGATTTCGTTCTGATGTTTGCATTCATAGAATAGAATGAAGACAGATAGCCGCTATAAAGTGAACTTATTGATAATAATCTCAAACTCATATTATCATGTAGTTTGTAAGCTTAGTCAGCGAAAAGGTGTTTTTCAAATCTTACCTCTTTTCAATGAATACTCATATTGTGAAACGATATAAACCAATAAACATGTTAATGCAGTATAACATATCACTTCTATAATAACATATATTTTTACGAATTCAACGAATTCAATATTTCTAAATAAAAGCAGGCACAGAATTGCAATAAGATAGAGACATTGCCATACACTGTAGGTTTTTATTTTCCTCATGGAAAAGAAAAGGCAGGAGAAAGAGGATACCAGGAAACTGAGAGCAAATGACCAGACCATGATCCTGGATATCTTTCCTGATAATTCCCATTCATTACCAAAGATAAATTTAAACAGGTCCACACCAAAGAAGCTAATTACCAGCACTACAGCTATACTGATCAAGATAACAATGAAGAAAATGGGTTTGAGATCATGCAAAATACTTTTCCTGGAATTATATTTTTCCGAAATCTGCTGCAGCAGAACATTCGATATTGCAGTAGCTACAAAAGCAACTGGTATGGAAAGCACTAGTTTAGAGAGATCAAAATAGCCAGTAAACTCTGCTGAGTAAAATTTATTTATTAGAACAGGTGGAAGATAGAAACTGCATGAATTCATGAAAGCCGGTATAAGGTTGTACTTGGGAAAGTCCGAATATTTCCTATAAACATATTTTAATTTAGTAACTGATACTAGCTTAAAATTAAACCCGGATTTTAATCCCTGAACAGCGATGGCTGTGACGTTGGCTATTTGTCCGATAATGTCACTAAAAATAAGACCTTTAGGATTTTTAAACAGTGCGAATAATACCTGCGCAACCGCTTCAGTCCCACGGCGGATCATTTTGTTCAGAGAGACAGAAAAATATTTCTTCTTTCGTATTAACCAATAATTAAGGCTCTGATATGTATTAATTAGGAAAACGCTTAATGGAATCAGATAGAGTAATGAAGCAGGGAAGGTCGAGGGAAGATTCAGAAACCTTATAATCCTGCCTTTAAGCAATATTATAACAATCAAGAAAAAGAGGCTGATTGCAAAATTGAAAAGCAGGGATAATGCGACTAGGTTTGCTGATTCTTTATCATTCCGTGGTAAAACTATAGCATCATCGTACCTGAATGTTGAAACAACGGCTGCAATACCCACCATGCTCATATATACAGCAAAAGTTCCAAATGCTTCTGCAGAAAAAAATCGCCTCAGAAAAGGCTGAAGCAGAATGGAAATCAACTGTGCGATAACGGTGCCGGTTATCAGGACAGATGTATTCCTGATCAATTCGGATTTAAGTATGTTCCTTGGTGAGTACTTCATTTCTCATCCTTGGTGAACGGAACTCTTTTGTCGACCTGTTTTGTGATAAAATAAAATAAAACAAGTGTCACTATAAAAAGAGGGATCTGCAACACCTTTATTCCCCTGTAGATCACGATCATTAAAATAATAGCCAGGTTAATTAGAATGAGAAATAGATTGACTTTCTCATGTGAGAATCCAGCCTGTACAATCCGCTGGTAAACATGTTTTTTGTGAGCCTGGCTCAGTTTTTCACCATTCCTCCACCTTCTGAAAAGTGTCAGTGTTGCATCGAACCAGAAAGGTGAGGTAAGCATTATCCAGTTAATAACTGAGAACTCAAGATTATTATGAAAATAGATGCCCATTACTACTAGGACAAACCCTAATTGGGTACTTCCTGTATCTCCCATAAAGATTTTTGCTTTTGGCCAGTTCCAGGATAAAAAGCCTCCGACGCAAACAATTAATAGTAATGTTGCAATATTCCAGGTTAATACAAAATATACAGAACAGATGAATATTGCTTCAACGGAGGCAAATCCATCAACACCATCCATAAAGTTAAAGAGGTTAATAAACCATACTATCCCAATAATTGCCAGAGGGTAAACTATGAAATCATAATTAAAATTTATTGCAGGTATTATAAGCGGACGCAAACCGTTCAGCATAAATAATGCTACAACTGCCGTAATAATATGAACTATAAGTCTGATATATGGTTTCACACCATAAATATCGTCTATCAGGCTTATGATGGCAACAAGAATTCCGCTCATCAGAGCAGAATACAATGTTTTATCTATTATCCCATTGAAATACAAAAATGTAATTCCGATATACCATGATATTACAATGGCAGCTCCGCCTCCGCTTGGTGTAGGAACATTATGCAGGCTTCTTTCATTCGGGATATCCAATATTCTCTTTTTCATCAGATATCGCATGATCAGATATGTTGACACGAAAGAAAGCAAACCAAGAAGACCGATAACAATTAAATATTTCAAACCAGATGTTTTTTAGATAGTATATTTCTCTGCCTATTTTAAATTGTGATTTTTATAAGAAGCAATCATTTTTTGCAAGCCTTGTTCAATTGTAAAAGATGGTCTGAAATCAAGTATTTCTCTGGTCTTGGAATTATCAAGTATTAATGA
>JAPLDY010000154.1 GCA_026391595.1 Bacteroidia bacterium | reverse complement strand
ATTTGCGTTGCCTGTGGTTGTTTTAAAGCCGCTCATAAATCCTATGTTGACATTACCCCATGTGTTTTTGCTGTTGAACCCACTGTATGTTCCAATGAAAATATTCTCGTTACCTGTTTCAGCAAGTTTCCCTGCAGCATTACCTATCATGACATTACTGGAGCCCGAGGTGTTCAGAAGTCCGCAAACTGTTCCCAGGAAAGTATTATTAATACCCGACAGATTATAGTAACCTGTTGAGTCTCCTACAAATGTATTGTTAGATCCATGGGTATTGCTATACCCTGAAAAGCTTCCAAGGAAGGTATTAAAGACACCTGTTGTATTTGACAGACCAGCCAGATAACCAAGAAATGAATTATAATTGCCAGCCTGGTTGCTGTACCCGGTCTTATATCCAAGGAACAGGTTCCCTGATCCTGTATTATTGCTGAAACCGCTCTGGTATCCGATGAATGCGTTACTTTCACCTGAAGAAATATATTTACCGCTCTGATAACCGAGAACAGAGTTATACTTTCCGGATGTCAGGGAATTACCACCTTCATGTCCGATGAAATAATTCTCGGGTGTAAGTGAGGTAAAAGGTTTTATTGTCCCTTTGGTCATGTCAAATCCTCCAACGGCAAATCCTCCCTTTACGCCCTTTGTGGCAGCCTCATTAACATAAATCCTTGTACTGTCGGCGCTTACATCAAGATAGTTCTGAATCGTCCCCTTCGACAAATCATATCCTCCGACAGCAAAGCCTCCTTTTGTGGCTTTTGTCAGAGGATTGGTGTCGAGATATATTCTGACACTATCCTTGCCAACGAAAAGATATTTTGTTGATTCCGCCTTATCGGTACCGAAGCCACCGACCGCAAATCCGCCCTTAACTGCCTTGGTTCCGTTACTCACATAAATTCTTACTCCTTCATTGTAAACAGCAAAAACCGTTTGCCCGTCCTTGTTCTTCACCTCGAATAGCGCTTCATTTGATGAGGATGTCTCACCTGTAACAGATAGCTTCTTAACCGGTCCTCCCATATCTCCGGCTACCATGGCATAAGGAACTGACCATAGCTTTGCCGAACCCATATATTTCCATGCACCCTGGTAATATATCTGTACTTTAAGATACAAGGGGTTCACACTCCAATCAATATCATCAAATAGAGTCGCACTGCCTGATTGTCTTGTTCCTTTTCCCAACACCAGGCTGAATACTCCGTTTAAGTTTGTCTTTACTGAGGGGTGGAGTTCTTCCCAAACAACCGCTGGTGTAATAGTATCTGACAGTATTCCAAGCTTAACCTGGATTGTCGCATTTGAGATCGGGGCACCGGCACCAGTCTGGGCAACGGCCTGGTAGTTAAATCCCTGCGGGATCTGCGAAGACAAAAGACAAAAGGAAAAAGATAAAAGAAGTGTGAGGGAGAGTTTTGTTTTCATGGGAAGAAAGGCTTTAGGGCTCAAAGGCGCAACGGCGTAATGGCGTGGCGACGGTAGGGCCGGTTAATAATTGAAAACAAGTATTTGTATAAGCAAGTTATTACAAATAAAAAGTTAAATCAAGTTTTTTGACTAATGACAGGTATCTGGCGACGGGTGTCAGGGGATAATTATCGTGCAAGACCTGCAAGACCTGCAAGACCTGCAAGACCTGCAAGACCTGCAAGACCTATTGGTCCAGCATCCCCTTTATCTGCTCCATCTCTTCCCTTAGCGACTGCAGTTCAGATTTAAGTTGCTGGTTAACAAGGTCCTGCGATTCGATCTGTTTCTGCTGTTCCTTTATTGCGCTGATCAGTACCGGAACCAGTCCAGCATAGTTAATCCCCAGCGTTTTATCAGGATCATCACCTGTATCAACAACCTCGGGAACCAGAGGCATGACTTCCTGTGCTATTAAACCCAGATGTCTTTTGCCGTCTGGCTGACTCTTCCATTTAAATGTAACCGGATTA
>JAPLDY010000021.1 GCA_026391595.1 Bacteroidia bacterium | reverse complement strand
GGCTTGTAACAACCATGAATATCCGCTATTGCAATAAGACGGCTCACATACAGATTGTTTCGATCTCTTTTACAGTTTTCGGAATTGGTTTACCTAAAAGCTTATGACCTTTTTCAGTGATCAGAACATTATCCTCGATACGTATTCCCCCGATTGACATATACTTTTCAATCTTGCTGTAGTTGATGAACTCTTTGAATCTATTTTCAGATTTCCACATCTCTATCAGCTCGGGAATAAAGTAGCATCCCGGTTCGATGGTAAACACATGTCCCGGTTTATAGGGCAGGGCGAACCTCAGGAAGGCCAGTCCGAACTGGTCGCTGCGTTTGACCTCAGTGTCATAACCTATATAATTCTCCCCCAGGGCTTCCATGTCGTGAACGTCGAGTCCCATCATATGACCGAGGCCATGAGGCATGAAAAGTGCATGTGCGCCTGCAGCAACAGCTTCATCTGTATTCCCTTTCATTAATCCGAGTTCTTTAAGGCCAATTGTCATGTTTTTACAAGCCATTAAATGGAGGTCGCGGTTCGATATTCCGGGACGCGTTGCTTTAATAGCTTCAGTATTTGTTTGGAGAACTATCTCATAAATATCTTTCTGGAGGGAGCTGAATTTTCCGCCTACGGGAGTGGTCCTTGTAATATCGGAAGAATAGTGCATGTTGGTCTCCGCGCCTGCATCGGTGACCATCATTTTGCCTTTTTGCAAGATGTTGCCATGTGCATGATTATGCAATGTTTGTCCGTTTATGCTTAAGATGACCGGGAATGAAGTCCCCCCTCCTTTAGCCAGAGCAATGCCTTCTATGGTTCCGAAAATATCCTGTTCCTTTACTCCGGGTTTGCACATCTTCATGGCTGTAGTGTGCATATCATAAGCGATTTCGATAGCTTTTTCTATTTCGGATATTTCAGATTTGTCCTTAATCGATCTCATAGAGATAACCGCCTTTATAAGATCGGTTGATGCAAGAGTTTTCATCTGGCAAGGATTCTCCTTGAATATTGATCCGAGTGTCATTTTTGTCTCGCCCCTGTAAGGAGGAAGGAAATGCACATTTCTTCTTTTTGAAACAGCTTCCTTTATACTCTCTTCCAGTTTGGCCAATGGTGCAGTGCTTGTCACACCGCATTTCAGGGCAAGCTCTTTCACAGTAGGCTGGGGGCCCATCCAGATTATATCGTCCATGTCTACATCGTTGCCGAATATTTTGTCTTTTCCGGAATCGAAATCCATCAGTCCGGCAAATCCGGGAAGGTCGAGGCCGAAGAAATAGAGAAAGTCGCTGTCCTGCCTGTAGTGGTAGGTGTTTGCCGGATAATTCATCGGAGATTCAATATTACCAATAAACAATGCAAGACCGGTCTTCATCTTCCTGCGAAGCTCATCTCTTCTTTTTACATATACGTCGCTTTTAAACATGGTGGCTGATTTTTGTGATTATTAAAACTCCTGGGTTACTATCTCAAAAGTAATAATTCTATTATTGAGAATGGTTAATATTTATGGTGAATCCAGATTAAACTTTGCTGTCTTAAAAAGGTTTTTGTGAAGAATGAAGAAGATTCTTCACTTCGTTTCATTCAGCAAGTGATGCAGATTGATATAGTCCGGAGTGAGCAATTCATTATGGCGATAATTCTCCCTGCCTATCCCCTTACTCTAATCTTGTTATTTCTGATTCTGGGAAGGAATCTATTGTACCCTGGAACATCCTTTGGCATCATACGTATAAATATACTGTGAGAGCTTTATAAACAATCCAAATTTGTCCGGACCATTCCAGAACTTTTTAATTATCAGGCCAATTATTATGCGAATAGTGATGGTTGTTAACAAATTAATATTATATTCGCATGGGGTTACCAACAAATTATTAACAATATATCAATATGCCGTACCGCAGACTGCCTAATACTGATGCTGCCCGTATGAGAGCTCTTAAAACTGTCCTGGAGAAGGGAAAGGAAGTTCCGCCGTACAAACTGGCATATTCAGCAAAAACAATTATCAGGTTGCAGAAATTCCTTCCGCCCTTTGAGAACACTATTCAGCTTCAGCGTCAATCGATGGCATCGCAGAACAAGAAAAGCAAGGATTACAACGAGGCTGTCAGGAAAGCGAGGACTTACCTGACTCATTTCATAAGAGTAATGAATATGGCTATTTTCAGGGGTGATCTTCCGGCTGAAACAAGGGCATATTACGGACTTGCCACAAATGAATCAACAGTTCCGTCGCTTAATACTGAAAATGAGCTTATCAGCTGGGGCAGAAGGATAATTGAAGGAGAAGAATTCAGGATCCGTAAGGGTGGCAGTCCTATAACCAATCCGACAATTGCCGTAGTAAAAGTGAGGTTTGAAAATTTCGTTGAAGAAGATAATTTCCACAAGACCCTTTTAAAGAAGACTTACGACTATACAGAAAGGACAGGAGACATGCGGAGGGAAGCAGATGAGATCATTCTTGAGATCTGGAATGAGATCGAAGCAACTTACGCTTCACTTCCCGAAGAGGTCAGGAAGAAAGAGTGTGAAGATTATGGTATTGTCTATTTTTACCGGAAGAACGAAGTTGAGAGAACAAAGGCCGCAGAACCACAGAATTCAGATGTCACTGATAAGAATCTTCTTTTCTGATTCATATTAACATTTAATCATAAGTTTTTGAATATCGGCAACATATCGCTGGGGGAGCATCCTTTGTTCCTTGCCCCTATGGAGGATATAACCGACCCTTCATTCCGAAGGATATGCAAGATGAATGGTGCTGACTTCATGTTCACGGAATTCATTTCATCCGACGGGCTCATCAGGGAAGGCCAGAAAAGTGTTAAGAAGCTTGATATTTATGATGCTGAAAGACCAATAGGCATTCAGCTTTATGGTCATCTTATCGATCCGATGACAGAGGCAGCTCTTATCGCTGAAGAGGCAAAACCTGATACAATTGATATAAATTTCGGATGCCCGATGAAAAAAATTGCTAACAGGGGTGCCGGCGCGGGTATGCTGAGAAATGTCCCACTTATGATTGAAATGACTGCTGCAATTGTCAAAGCTGTAAAGCTCCCAGTGACAGTGAAGACAAGGCTCGGATGGGATGATGACAGCAGGAACATCGTGGAGGTGGCAGAGAGATTGCAGGATACGGGAATAGTGGCAATTACGATTCACGGAAGAACAAGAGTCCAGCTATATAAGGGGAGAGCCGACTGGACTCTCATTGGTGCCGTGAAGAACAATCCAAGGATGAAGATCCCTGTAATAGGTAACGGTGATATTGATGGTCCGCTTAAGGCTAAAGAGATGTTAGAAAATTATGGCGTTGATGGAATAATGATTGGAAGGGCTTCAGTGGGAAGACCTTGGATATTCAGGGATATAAAGCATTACCTCGACACAGGGGAGATTCTGCCCGAACCGACAATCAATGAAAAGACGGATCTGGCATTGCTTCATCTTGAAAAATCCCTTGAATATAAAGATGGACCCAGAGCAATATATGAGATGAGACGCCATCTTTCAAATTATTTTAAAGGATTGCCCCACTTCAAAGAAACCAGGTTAAGGCTTCTTACTACTCTTGATGTAAATGAAATAAAAAGCATCATCGATGAGATCAGAAAGAAATGGGGAGATTTCCGTACCGAAGAGAAAACATCTGTTTACGGAATCTGAACTACTGTATCCATGGGCTCTACCTTCCCGAAAAGTATCAGGAAGTTTTTCCATTTTAACAGGAACTTCATGACCAGTATTATCAACATACCCATGATCAGCATCATGAAAAATTCAGGTAGAGGATAATAATTATGCTGTTGATAAACAGCTGGCGTCTGCAGCACCGATCCTTTATTGGTAAGCATTATAGAAAGAAAGGCATTATTTGCGGCATGTGCGCCTATTGCAGCTTCAATCCCATCATCGAGGAGAGTCATGATACCAAATAGTAATCCGAACAAGAGATATTGAGGCATCATATTAAAGAATCCATATTCCTTGATCTCAGGATTTATTATATGAATAAGCGCAAATAGTACTGAGGTAATAATAACCGGAGACCATCTGTTTTTAAGCCAGACTGCAAATCCCTGCATCAAATAACCTCTGAATACTATCTCCTCCCATGCAGCCTGGAACGGAATAAGAAATACTGAAATCACTATCAGCGGGATCAGAGTTTTTGATGTGTTATGCAATGAGAAATTTGAAGAATCAAGCTTCAGGGAAGCAAATAAATAAACGGCTGAAAAAAAGGTCCAGACTATCCCTGAAATAAAAAGACGGTTCCATCTGAATTTTCCGGTGCCATTTACTACCTGTATTAATGTTTTTCCGTTCAATGGCTTTAGAAGCAGAACAAAGGCAACCAGCCCGATAATAAATGGGAAGAGCATTTCGAGAAGGTAAACATTAGGATCGAGGCCAAGAACGCTCAGATCGTTTGGGTTGGCAGCCAGGTCTCCGACAATTGACGGATCTGAAGCAGCTTTTAAGCCCATGCTTATCATCAGGGGTATTGCGCCAATTGTATTGGTTGCCGCAAACATTGCGGCCAGCATAATTATGTATCTCCATGAATTGTTTTTGCCGGTGAATGAGGATTCAAGATGATTCATGACAGATCAAATAAGTTCAGGGTTTAAGATTTTGGTTTGGGGATGCCGGGATCTGTGGTTGTATTTTTGGGATAGTCGATCGAATAATGAAGGCCGATGCTTTCCTTACGGCTTTGAGCATGCTTTATTATAATATAGCCCACATTTATAAGATTTCTTACTTCGCATATTTTTTTCGAAATCAGGGAGCGTTTATATAGGCTTTCTGTCTCCTGATAGAGAATTTCAAGCCTTACCATTGCTCTTTCAAGGCGAAGGTCAGAACGTACGATACCGACATAATTGCTCATGATCATCTGGACCTCCTTTATGCTCTGAGTGATCAGCACCATTTCCTCCAGGTGTGTTGTGCCCTTGTAATCCCAGTCGGGTATTTTTTCCTCAAAGTTAAGCTTATCGAGTCTGTTACCGGAATGCATGGCAGCCCGGTGAGCATAAACTGCTGCCTCAAGCAGGGAATTGGAAGCCAGCCTGTTCCCACCATGCAAGCCAGTGGATGAAGCTTCTCCCAGAGAATACAATCGGTCTATGCTGCTTTGTCCATCCATGTCAACCTTAATTCCTCCGCAGGAATAGTGCTGGGCAGGGACTACGGGGATCATATCCTTTGTAATGTCGATGCCACGTGTAAGGCAATGTTCATATACATTCGGAAATTGTTCCTTAAGGCCTTTCGGTTCAAGGTGAGTGCAGTCGAGCCAGACATGATCGTCGCCCCACGTCTTTAATTCATTATCGATTGCTCTTGCTACTATATCACGCGGTGCAAGTGATTCGCGGCTGTCGTACCTTTTCATGAATTCTTCCCCCGACATATTTTTAAGAACAGCACCATAGCCCCTGAGAGCTTCGGTTATAAGAAATGAGGGTCTTGTTTTCGGATCATAAAGTGATGTTGGATGAAACTGTACAAACTCCATGTTTTCAATTGTCCCTTTGGCTCTATATACCATGGCTATGCCGTCTCCTGTTGCAATTTCAGGATTAGTAGTGGTCAGGTATACATTCCCGATTCCTCCGGTTGCGACAACAGTTACTTTTGAAAGAAATGTGATAACCTTCTTGTTTTTAAGATCCGCAATAAAAGCTCCGAAGCATTTGATACCGGGGTAGTTTCGTTTAACTACTTCTCCCATATGATGCTGCGTAAGTATCTCTATGGCAAAATGATGTTCGAATATCCCGATATTGGGATCCTTTCGAACACGGTCCATCAGTGCCTTCTGGATTGCTTCCCCAGTCCTGTCCTTGTGATGAAGGATCCTGTATTCTGAATGTCCTCCTTCCCTGTGAAGATCATAGGTTCCATCTTCCTTCTTGTCGAAAGGGACACCCAGGTCAATAAGGTCTTTTATCCTGGCAGGAGCTTCGCTGACCACCATTCTTACAACCGCCTCATCGCAGCATCCTGCACCGGCGATAAGTGTGTCGTGTATATGTTTTTCAAAGTTATCGGGTTTACTGAAGACGGCAGCAATTCCCCCCTGGGCATAACGAGTGTTTGTGTCTTCAAGATCTGCCTTTGTGACAATGCTCACTGTTCCGAATTTTGAAGCTTTAAGTGCAAAGGAAAGACCGGCAATGCCGGAACCCAGAACAAGAAAATCTGTCCTTTTCTTCATGATCCATATTGAATAAATCTAAGGTAAAGATAGCAAAAAAAGTGCTGCTGTGTTCTCCGTCCTGGTTCACATACACTCACCCCCCAACCCCCTCTCTGCTAAAGCAAAGAGGGGGTGTAATTCACTGTATATAAATCAGTTCCACCACTTTCCTTCAGGAGAGAGGAGGAATACAAGGGGGTTAGTTAATGTTGTCCTCATCGGCACCGTTGTAAAACCAAAGATTTAGAGTTACTTTTGCTTTCCGCAAATACAAATAAACATACTATGGCTCAGGAAGATGTTTTCAAAAAGCTGGTTGCACACTGTAAGGAATACGGATATGTTTTCCCATCAAGTGAAATTTATGACGGATTAAGTGCAGTTTATGATTACGGTCAGTATGGTGTTGAACTTAAGAACAATATCAAAAAATACTGGTGGGACAGCATGGTTCTTCTGAATGAAAATATTGTCGGACTTGATTCTGCCATATTCATGCATCCAACAATCTGGAAAGCATCAGGACACGTCGATGCATTCAACGATCCGCTTATTGATAACAAAGATTCTAAAAAGAGGTACCGGGCAGATGTGCTTATTGAGGAGCATCTGGCAAAATTTGAAGATAAAATAAACAAAGAGATTGAAAAAGCTCGGGAGAAGTTCGGCGCTGCCTTTGATGAAAAGAAGTTCAGAGAGACCAATCCGAGAGTGCTTGCCAACCAGGCAAAGATGGATGAGCTTAATGCCCGCTTTTCAAAAGCCATGAATGCCACTGACCTTGCAGAGCTTCGCCAGATAATAATAGACCATGAGATCGTTTGCCCTGTATCCGGAACCAGGAACTGGACCGAAGTAAGACAGTTTAACCTGATGTTTGCTACTGAAATGGGTTCGACAGCAGAAGGCGCAAACAAAATTTACCTCCGACCGGAGACAGCGCAGGGTATTTTTGTCAATTTCCTCAATGTTCAAAAAACGGGAAGAATGAAGATCCCGTTCGGTATTGCCCAGATTGGAAAAGCATTCCGCAACGAGATTGTTGCACGCCAGTTTATCTTCAGGATGAGGGAGTTCGAGCAGATGGAAATGCAATTCTTCGTTCAGCCGGGAAGCGAACTCGATTGGTTCAGACACTGGAAGGAGGTAAGAATGAAGTGGCACCAGGCTCTTGGATTCGGAGCAGAAAATTATCGTTTCCATGATCATACCAAGCTTGCTCATTATGCTAATGCGGCAACTGATATAGAATACAAATTCCCGTTCGGATTCAAGGAGGTCGAAGGAATACATTCAAGGACTGATTTTGATCTGAAACAACATCAGCAGTACAGCGGCAAGAAGATGCAGTATTTTGATCCGGAAAAAGGCGAATCATATGTGCCATTTGTAATTGAGACATCTATCGGGGTTGACAGAATGTTCCTGCAAGTGATCTCGGCAGCATACCAGGAAGAAGAACTGAAGAAAGAGGATGGATCAACTGACACGAGAGTTGTAATGAGATTGCCTTCCTTCCTGGCTCCGGTAAAGCTGGCAGTGATGCCGCTTATTAAGAAAGACGGATTGCCGGAATTAGCTGAGAATATAGTAAAAGACCTGAAGTTTGAGTTCAACTGCCAGTATGATGACAAGGATTCTATCGGAAGGCGCTATCGCAGACAGGATGCTATCGGCACACCTTATTGCATAACTATTGATCATCAGACCATTGAAGACAACACTGTTACTATAAGATATCGCGATTCAATGGAGCAGGAACGCGTTCAGACAAAACAGCTCAAGGATATTATTGCCGGAAAAGTAAATATTTCCAGCCTGCTTAAGAAACTCTAAGTGAAGAAGGTGCTGATTATCACCTATTACTGGCCGCCGAGTGGCGGGGCCGGAGTGCAGAGGTGGCTTAAATTCTCCAAATACCTGCCGCAGTCCGGATGGGAACCTGTTATACTTACTGTTGATCCTGAATATGCTGCATATCCTGCGCTTGATCCTTCACTGGAGAAGGATGTTACAGAAAATATAAAGGTCTGCCGCACCAAAGCCACTGACTGGTTCCGGTTCTATAAAAGTGATAAAACTAAAGTGCCGTCAGCCGGATTCGCCACAAACAAGGATGATTCACCAAAGGGAAAATTTTCGCGGTTCATCAGGGGAAATTTTTTCATTCCTGATCCTCGCAGAGGCTGGAACAGGCATGCATTTAAAAAAGCTTTCAGACTGATTAAGGATGATGGCATTAAGCATATTATTACAACAAGTCCGCCGCATTCTACACAACTCATCGGCTTAAAGCTGAAGAAGCGTTTCCCGGAAATAAAATGGATAGCGGATCTTCGCGACCCATGGACTGATATCTATTATTATGATCTATTCTATCCCACCTGTATTTCAAGGAAAATCGACCTGAATTATGAGAGATCTGTTCTTAATAAGGCTGATATAATAACAACTGTAGGGCCTTCGCTGGGAAAATATTTTGAATCTAAGGCTCCCGGAACCGGAGAAAAAATCAAGGTGGTGCAAAACGGATATGATGAGAGTGATTTTGAGAACGTAGCCGCTTCAGTACCTGAAAAATTTACAATTTCCTATACCGGGACTATTTCGGATTCCTATCCTGTTGAAGGATTTGTTAAAGCCATTAAAGCAGTTATTGATAAAGGGGTCGATATTTCATTGAAATTCACAGGCTTTTTTTCTGATGTTCATAAGGAGAATTTTATCTCAGCACTTGGAAATGACCGCCTTACTTTTATCCCTTATTCCGATCATAAAACAGTTGTCAGGCAAATGCTTTCCTCCTCGATGCAGTTTCTTGTCCTTGCCAAAGATCCGGGTAATAAAAGCTTCCTCCCGGGAAAACTATTTGAATATATTGCTTCAGGCAAACCCGTCCTTTGCCTTGGTCCCGCTGACGGGGATTCAGCCGTTATCCTTGAAAAGGGAGGATTCGGTAAGTGTTTTGAATATGATGACGCAAAAGGGATTGCTGATTACATTATAAGCTCTGTTCAAAAAAATTCTTCCGAAATCAAAACTCCTCCTGCAGAGTTTTCAAGGAAAAACCTTTCCATGAAGATCGCCAGGTTGCTGGAATAAGCCGGGTTCAAAATGCGCCGGCATTATGATATGTTAAAAATCTTAGCGAAATTTGAGAACCGGCAAAGCCGTAAGTACGTTCATAAAATCAAAAGAAAATGATTACCAGTAAGTTTGACAATATCCTGGTGCTGGCCCCACATACCGACGACGGAGAACTGGGAGCCGGCGGTGCTATCAGCTATTTCCTCGGGAAAAAGGCTAATGTGTTTTATGCCGCCTTTTCTACCGCAAAGGATTCTGTTCCGCGGGGAATGCCAAAGGACATTCTTAAAACAGAGGTAAAAAAAGCGACAAGCCAGCTGGGTATCGATGAAAAAAACCTGTTTATCTATGATTACCAGGTCAGAAAGCTTAATTATTCAAGGCAGGAGATCCTCGAGGATCTGATTAAATTAAGAAATAAGATCCATTTTGACCTTGTGTTCATGCCGAGTCTGAATGATATCCATCAGGATCACCTCACCGTCTCGCAGGAAGGGTTGAGGGCTTTCAAGACAACCTCAATACTTGGTTATGAGCTGATCTGGAATAATCTTACATTCAATACAACCTGTTTTATCAAGCTTGAAAAGCGGCACATTGAAAATAAGATCAATGCCCTCAAAAATTATAAATCACAAAAAGGCCGGGATTACGTTTCTGCTGATTTCATCAGGTCGCTTGCCAGGGCAAGGGGTGTGCAAATCGGTGCTGAATATGCTGAAGCATTCGAAGTGGTACGATGGGTTATCTGAAATGAAAAAAATGAAAAGCATTAAGGTTTTTATTACCGGTGCAGGTGCACCTGGCGCCCCTGGAATAATCAAATCGCTGCGAAAGGTTTCCGAAAGGGATATTTCGGTCATAGGTGGAGATGCCAATCTTGGAAATTCAGTCGGTGCAGGACTCCTGGATAAAGTATTCCAGATCCCATTAGCTGAATCGCCCGACTTTATTGAGAAGGTTCTGAATATCTGTACAACAGAAAAAGTTGATGTGATAATTCCCCTGGTTACCAGGGAATTGCTGGTATTCGCAAAGAATAAAGATATTTTTTCCACAAACGGAATATATGTCTCCGTCTCTGATCAGGGGCCTCTCGAGATTGCAAATAACAAATATCTTCTGATGAAATTCTGCCGGGAAAACAATATCCCTGTTCCGGATTTTCATCTTGTCCGTTCGCTTGATGAATTCCGAATTGCGGCAGGGAAATTGGGTTATCCTGAGAAGAAAATATGTTTTAAACCACCGGTTTCCAACGGACTGAGAGGCTTCAGGGTGATTGAAGAGGGTCAGGACAGGCTTTTCTCACTTATAAATGAAAAACCCAATAACATATATATTTCCTTCGATGAATTTGTGTCAATATGTGAAGGAGCTAAGGTGTTTCCCGAACTTATAGTGATGGAGTATCTCCCGGGTGATGAATACAGCGTTGATGTTCTTGTTGATAACGGAAAATATATTTCTGCCATACCAAGGAGCCGCGATTATATTAAAATGGGGATCAGCTTCGTCGGTACAGTCATCAGGGACAGGGAGATTATTGAGCATTCTAAGAAAATAGTTGAAGGCTTAAAGCTTAACGGGAATATCGGACTTCAGTTTAAAAGGGATACCAACGGAATACCCAAGATCATTGAATCAAATCCAAGGGTGCAGGGCACAATAGTTTTATGTACTGCAGCCGGAGAGAACATGGTATATGAAGCCGTAAAGATTGGTATCGGAGAGAAACCCGTTATCCCTGAAATAAAATGGGGTCTTAAAATGATACGATACTGGGATGAACTTTTTCTGGATATAAATGGCAACAAAGTCGATTTCTGATCTTTATAATTTTTCACTGTTCATCTTCGATCTGGACAATACTATCTACAATGAAGAAGATTACCTGTCGCAGGCTTATATGGCTATCTGTGAACGGTTTGACGGAATGGTACCCGGACATGACAAGAATTCATTATTTGCGATGATCATGGAGATTTACCGGAAGGAAGGAAGAAATAACCTGTTCGATAAATTTCTTGCCGGTGCAGGACTAGATTCAGGATATTTGCCGGAATGCCTGAAAATCCTCAGAACTTTTACTACTGAAAAGCGGATTGAGATTTTTGCAAAATCTGGCAGAATTCTAAGAACACTGATCAAAAAGCACAAGCCTCTATTTGTTCTTACTAATGGAAATCCTGATCAGCAAAGGAATAAGATAAGAAGTGTTAACTGGAATGGAATCGATGAAGAGATGACATTCATCTTTGCAGATGAGATTGAACCGAAACCATCACCTGCAGGTATTATCCATATACTTAAGCGTACAGGCATTGAAAAGGATAAAGCGTTATTTATAGGTGATTCACCTATTGATAAAGAATGTGCTTCAAGAGGAGGAGTGAAGTTTGTCAATATTGCAGATATTGCAATTTAGTCGCGGGAAAAATGAGCCAGAACAAATATTATTCGGATTTCGCAATTAAATACCGGGAAGATATAATTAATTCCGCCGATCCTTCGCTCTGGACGACAGACATCCTCAGTAATGGGCCTGTCTCTGCAAGAATGAAGATAAGGATAACGACTCTGAAGAATATTGTAAACGAATATTTTACAAGGGAATTCAGAGTTTTTGATATCGGGTGCGGTTTCGGAAGACAGGCATTTGTGCTTGCAATGGAAGGTTTCAGGATTACCGGAACAGATACAAACCAGAACTTTGTAGACCTGGCCTGTGAAATATTCAGAAAGCATTCACTCGATGGTGAATTCTATTGTACAGAACCTTACAGAACCTTATCTGATGAGAAATTCAGACAGGTTATAATGCTTGAAGTTCTGGAACATATCCCCGTCAGACAAAGAAGAGAATTCATCAGGCTGGTCAGGAATACATGCTCAACCGAGTCAAAAATCATTATCAGCATCCCAAGAATAAAAGCAGGGATTAAGCCGTGGTTGCTTAATATTTCAAAATATTTTATTTCATCATATTTTAAAAGAGATGAACATCCCTACCCTATTCCCGGCGAGAAATCGACAAAAAGGATAATCGGAAAGCATTTTGTCATTCTCACCAGGATTGTTCATGATGAGACATTGTTTTACATATGCAAATCTTTATAGACATTAAACTGCAAAATAAATAAGACATCTCCGGCCCATGAATATCCTGATGATCCTTGATGGGGAATTTCCACCTGACGAACGCGTTGAAAAAGAAGCGCTCTCGCTGATATCTGCCGGGAACAGGCTTTTTATTCTCTGCCTGAACTATGGAAGATCCAGTGATTCGGAGAAATACAGGGGAATTGAAATTATCAGGATCCGGATCAATAAATCGTTGCGCAACAAAATGCAGGCAACCTATTTAATCCTGCCATTTTACAAGATACTCTGGAAAAAGAAGATCAAATCAGTGATCAGGGAACATTCAATTGGTGTAATTCATATACACGATCTTCCTCTTGCTGATCTTGGCATAAGGCTTAGAAAAAGATACAGGCTGAGGGTTGTATGCGATCAGCATGAGTTTTACAGCAGCTGGATCGTGAAGACCGCCCATTACAACACTTTAACTGGCAAGATCATAAAATTCCTAAGCAGGTGGGATAAATACGAGAAAAAGTATCTGCCGCTTGCTGATCTCGTGGTCACTGTTGAATCGCCCCTTCTTGAGCTTTATGTTACAACCGGACAGGTCGCCAGGAATAAAATCGTTGTACTTCCCAACACTCCTTCAAGAACAGTCTTTAATCCAGAAAATATCGATAATACAATAATCGAGAAGTATAAAGGAAAATTCGTTTTGCTTTATGCCGGTCATATAGATATCCTGAGGGGAATAAATACAATAATTGAATCATTACCGCTAATAAAAAATGCCATTCCTGATTTTAAATTCGTGCTTGCAGGAAAATTCAACAAAAGATACTATGACCCGCTTAAATACGCGCAAGAACTAGGTGTAGAAGACATGGTTGAATACCATGAATGGATCCCATTGAATCAACTGCCTTCATATGTTGCGGCAAGCTGTGTTTGTATTCATGTTCCACCATCAATTACCAGGGAGGTGAACAACACTATTGCATCAAAGATCTACCAGAATATTGTAATGAACAAGCCGACAATTGTGGGTCAGGCAGAGATGATGAAGAATTTCATTGAGACTAACAGGATCGGATTGAGCATAAGGGAATCTGACCCTGCTGACCTGGCGGAGAAACTAAAGCTCCTCTATTCTGATCCGGAACTTGTAAGATCATTTGAAAATAACACCAGGCTGATTGCAGAAAAATATTATTGGGAAGTCACTTCAATTCCATTTCTTGAACACTATAAAGAATTTCAAAGATGAAGACTCTCGTACTGATAACATCGGCGTTCCCTTTTGGCAGCGGAGAGTCTTTTATTGAAACTGAATTCCCATTCCTTCATAAAGCATTCGACAGGATCATAATTATTGCCAGGAACGTTTCGGGTTCTCAAACAAGAGAGTTGCCCGATGATGTAACTGTATTACGGTATAATGTGACCACTACCTTACCTGAATTTTTCAGGCTTCCTGTTTTGCTTTTTAAAAATATATCAATGATGAACGGGATCATTGACAAGGAAAATACCTTCAGGAAGAACCTTGACAGGCAGCTTGATTTACGCCAGAAAATATTCCTTATAAGAAAACTGATAAAGGCATTTCAGTTCAGGGAATTCATAGATTCGAAAATTCATTCACTTGGAATCTCTTCCGACATAATTTTTTATTCCTATTGGCTTACAACAAGCGCTCACGCTATCGGATTACTTGATTACAAAAGAAGCATAAAGATTTCACGTGCTCACGGTTCAGACCTTTATGAAGAAAAAAGTCCGACAGGATATCTGCCTCTTTTGAAATTCGTTTCGGAAAGACTTGATTCTGTCTTCTTCGTTTCTGAAAACGGGAAAAACTATTTCCGTGAAAAAACCGGTGCCGATGAATCCAAAATGGCTGTTTCAAGACTTGGCATTTCATCACCGGAAATTCATATCGCAAAGGAGCCAGATGCAGAATTATTTACTGTAGTTTCATGTTCCAGCCTTATCCCCATAAAGAGAGTCGGCCTGATCATTTCCGCCCTGGGATGCATTGAATCTGCCGGAAAAATTAAATGGATCCATTTTGGTGATGGCCATCTTAAAAGTGTGCTGGAAAAACAGGCTTCCGCGGCTCTTGGGAAAAAAGAAAACGTCCTTTATGAATTCAGGGGCGAAGTTCCAAACAAAGATCTGCTGGAGTTTTATGGAAACAACAGGGTAGATCTGTTTATTAATACCAGCTTAACTGAAGGATTACCTGTCAGTATCATGGAAGCACAGGCTATTGGAATTCCGGCAATAGCAACTGATACCGGAGGCGTGGGTGAAATAGTTTCGGATGAGACAGGATGCTTGTTGCCAGTTAATTCTACCCCAAGGGATATTGCTTCCAGAATTGATTTCTTTATGAGGCTGCGCACTGAAGAAAGAGCCGCTTTAAGAGAGAGAATAATAATGGCAAAAAAAAGGAAATTCGAAGCTGATGAAAACTACCCTGATTTTATTAAAAAGGTAAATCGTATCTTCGACCTGTCGATCAATCATAGTCTGACTGAAGAATGAATGTAGATCAGGAGTTGATAAAATATCTGAGGGGGGATCTGTTTTCCAATAGCCTGGAAGTACTCCTTCCAACTGACAGGCAGGAAGGCATAACCAGGGAGGATGCAATCGTAAATCTTATAAAGGGAACAGATGTAATTCATGTAGGCTGTTCTGATCATATACCCTTGATACAGGACAAGATAAAGCATAATACATGGCTGCATAAGAACATCACCGAAGCTTCAAAGAGCTGCATCGGGATTGATATTGACAGGGAAAGCATTGAATTCCTGAAAAATGAGCTTGGTTACCAGAATGTAATCCATGGCGACATCGTAACCGATGATATTCCTGTACTGAAGGAAAAACAGTGGGATTATGTAGTATTCGGTGAGATAATTGAGCATCTTAACAGTCCTGTAGATTTCCTCAGGACGTTCAGGAGTAAATATGGTAGTAATGTAAAAAAGTTCGTCATTACAGTACCAAATATCTACAACCGGAATATAATGAAAAACATGCTCTCTTTCAAGGAGATAATTAATTCAGATCATAAATTCTGGTTTACTCCCTATACACTTGCCAAAGTCCTTGTTACTGCAGGATTTATGCCTGAAAAAATTTCCTATACAAATGCAAGTGGACTAAGTAAGGTTGATCTTGCACGGCGAAAGCTGAAAAAGATCTTCGATCTCCAGGTGAAATATCCATTTTATTATTTCAGTTCCCTTATTGCGACAGGGAACATAAATTAATTTTTTTGCATTTTCTATGATTGGCTCTATCAAGTCGACGTTTAAGGATTCTGCAATTTACGGATTTGGAAATATTGCCGTCAAGCTGGTTGGCCTGGTTCTCATTCCTATATATACCGATAAGAAGTATTTCTCGACTGAAGAATTCGGAATCATTGGCATGCTTGACGTCTCCGGGCTTGTACTTCTTGCCCTTCTTTCTTTTTCACTTCCGCAGAGTTTCAACAGGTGGTTTTGGGACAAAGAGCATAAGGATAATCAAAAAGGGATTTTTTTCATTACGTTCGTTTCGCAGATAATCGTTTCGCTGGCTCTTTGCATTATTCTTATTCCTCTGGCCGGCACCTTTTCAAAGACCCTGTTTCATTCGACAGACTGGACCCAAACAATAATTCTCTTAACTCTTGCTTCAGCAATTCAGGGGATCAACAATATTATCAGCTCGCTGATGAGGTTGCAATCCAGGTCCATGCTCTATTCAATTACCAATATTATAAAACTGGTTATCGTCCTGATCCTGACACTCTATTTTATTTTGGCCAAAAAAATGGGAATTGAGGGCATTTACCTTGCGCAAGTGATCGCTAATTCAATTTATGTATTGCTGCTGGCCGGATATACTGTCAAAAACTGCAAAATATTTTTCTCCTGGAAAGTCCTTAGAGAGATGAATTCATACGGATTTCCACTCTTCATAGCAGGCATGGCTGCAGTATTTTTAATTGTTATTGACCGTTTTTCTCTCAATAGTATGTCAGTTCTGAAGTCTGTTGCCCTATATACCCTGGCGTTTAAAGTTTCCAGTGTTATAAAGTTAGTTCTTGTTGACTCGGTGAAACTGGCCATTCTGCCTACGTTCCTGAAGAAAATGGATTCACCCGACAACAAAAGATTCTATTCAAAGATCCTTACATATACTTCACTGGTAATAATGTTTGCAATCGTATGTGTCTCCCTCTTTTCAATGGAAATCATCAAGCTAATTTCAACCTCGAAGGATTTATGGGGTGCCATTGCAGTGGTTCCGATACTTTCGCTAGCGGTATTTTTCTCCAACATGAGGGAGGTGACTATTTACGGACTTCACATTGCGAAAAAGAGCAGGACTGTTGGCAGCATCGTCGTGGTAGCCACCATCATAGGCCTGGCACTGAATATTCTCCTTATCCCGCGGTGGGATATTGCAGGTGCGGCTGTTGCTACCCTTCTTTCACAAGCAATATACTGGTTAGGCTGTTATCTGTTTGCTCAGAAAGCTTTTTACGTTCCCTATGAACTGAAAAAGATGCTTATCCTGTTTATTGTCGGTGCACTCTTTGCGTTTTCGAGCCTCTTCCTGAATGACCTTGATCTGGCGTTAAGGCTCACGATAAAGTTCTTTCTTGTAATTCTGTTTCCGTTTGTCATTTATATTTTCAATTTTTACGATCGTGTTGAAATAAATGCCATAAAGGGATTCGTCCAGAAGTGGTCTGTCCTTAGAAACCTGAAGAATAATTTAATGTCGTTAAAAGATATAAAAGATGAAGATTAAATCATATTTGCCTCATGCTGTTGCAGTTTTAATGTTCACGGTACTTTCATTCGCATATTTCTATCCCGTTATCGAGGGCAAGGTATTGAAGGCCAATGACTCAATGGTGGCTAAAATAAATGCAAAAGAGATCACAGATTTCCGGGCAGAATACGGCAAGGAGCCATTATGGACCAATTCTCTTTTCAGCGGAATGCCTGCGTACCTGATATCGGCAAAATATCCGGGGAATCTGTTCAAGCAAATTGACACTGCACTAAGAGTTTATGGAATGCCGGTCGCAGTGATGTTTCTTTCAATGCTGGGTTTTTACGTTTTGCTCCTGATGTTCGGATTGAATCCATGGCTTGCCATTGTTGGTGCGGTTGGGTATGGATTGTCTTCATTCATGTTTCAGATAATCGCTGCTGGTCATAATACGCAGGCTGTAGCACTTGCATACATGGCTCCAATGATTGGAGGTGTTTATTATGCCTACAGGAAAGATGTTCTTAAGGGAGCCCTGTTTACCTCATTTTTTCTTGCCCTTGAATTGCTTGCCAACCATCCGCAGATGGCCTATTACGGATTGATCATCCTCCTGGTTTTTGTTATTATTGAATTTATATACTCCATAATAGAGAAAAGCATACTGAAATTTCTTAAGACCTCGGCAATAATGATAGTTCCATTCATTATTGCTATCGGTATAAACTTTGGATTCCTCTATACTACCTATGAATATGGCAAATATTCGATGCGGGGAAAATCTGATCTTGTGACTGAATCAAAAAATGTTTCCTCCGGACTTAAAAAGGATTACATAGTTCAGTGGAGCTATGGCATTAGAGAAACCTTTAACCTCCTGATACCTGATTTAAATGGCGGCTCGAGCCGGCCGGTTGACCGTGATTCTGAGACATATAAATTATTGAAGAAGAATGGCGCTTCGCAGCAGGATATGCCATACAAATACTGGGGACCCCAACTCTCAACAGAAGGTCCTCATTATCTTGGAGCTCTTGTGATCTTTTTGTTTGTGCTTGGATTAGTACTTATTAAGGGACGCGACAAATGGTGGATAATCATAGTAACCGTTCTTTCAGTAATGCTTGCATGGGGAAAGAATTTCATGCCTCTGTCAGACTTCTTTATTGATTATTTCCCGGGCTATAATAAATTCAGATCTGTTACATTTATTCTTGTAATGGCCCAGTTATGTGTTCCGTTGCTTGCAATGCTGGCGCTGAAAGAGGTATATTTTTCGGAATTGCC
This sequence comes from Bacteroidia bacterium, assembly GCA_026391595.1. Lineage (GTDB taxonomy): Bacteria > Bacteroidota > Bacteroidia > Bacteroidales > VadinHA17 > LD21. The sequence goes on along the minus strand of JAPLDY010000021.1, from coordinate 1,194 downwards.
TCGCAAGAAGCTGCTCAAGGGACTTGTAATTGCACTTTCGGTTACAGGAGGAATAGTTTTACTGTTTCTGATCTTTCCAGGGCTCGCCGGTTCCTTTCTTAATGAATATGAGGGATCATACCCTGCATGGCTGAAAGATCCGCTCATTGCAGACAGAAAAGATCTTCTAAGAAGCGATGCTATCAGGTCACTTTTTTTTATTGTACTTGGTTCAGGAGCCATACTTGTCTTCCTCCTTGACAAGCTGAAAAAGGAATATTCAATACTGATACTGGGATTGCTGATAATTTCAGATCTCTGGAGTGTCGATAAAAGATACCTGAATGCTGACAGGTTTGTTAAAAAATCGGTTTTAGAGAAGTTATTTGCACCCACACAGGCAGATGCTGCAATATTAAGTGATAAATCACACTTCAGAGTATGGAACCACACTATTTCCACATTCAATGACAACAGTCCGACATCCTATTTTCACAATTCGATTGGGGGATATCACGGTGCGAAGCTTAAGAGATACCAGGAACTTATAGATTCGGCACTTGGAAGGGATATCTTCCGTTTCGATTCCATAATTGGCAGTGTAAAGACAGAGTCTGAGGTGCTTAAGGTTTTCAACATCACCCCCATCATTAATATGCTTAATACCAAATATATAATTTACAATCCAAACTCCCCGCCACTACTTAATACAAACGCGTTGGGTAATGCCTGGTTTGTAGAACATGCTTACCTTGCTGAAAATGCCAATGCGGAACTGGCTGCTCTCCTCAGTATTAATCCTGCCACGGAAGCAGTAGTTGACAGAGTCTTTTTTGACCAGCTCACAAGCCCTTCTTATGTGCTTCAGCAAGAGGACAAGATTGAACTGACATCCTTCAAATCAAATGAATTGGTTTATAAATATTCGGCAAGCGGCGAAAGGCTGGCTCTGTTTTCGGAAATATATTATCCTGCCGGTTGGAAGTGCTTCATAGATGGAACCGAAAGCAAATATATGAGGGCAGATTATGTCCTTAGGGCAATGATCCTGCCCGGTGGGAATCATGAAGTAAGGTTCCTGTTTGACCCGTCGTCATATAAAAACGGGAATAGAATATCACTTGCCAGCTCCATACTTCTGATCCTTTTACTTGCTGGATATTTAGGAATGAAGTTATTTAAGAAATAAGATCCCGGGAAATATGGTTCATTACA
>JAPLDY010000120.1 GCA_026391595.1 Bacteroidia bacterium | reverse complement strand
AAGATATTATCAGAACAAGAAAAGATGCAACAGCCAGGGCACTTGATGAAGCTCTTATTTCTGACAGTATCGGTCATACCATAATTTGGCTTCAGGGGATGGGAACCAGGTTTGCACTCGCCGATAATCACAGAGAAGTAGCAGTCAGAATAAGGGATAAATTCAGGAAAATGGGGTACCCGGATGCCAGGCTTGATTCTTTTAATATTACAAGAAAATGGAATTCAGTTTTGTATTCCCAGCAACAATATAATGTCATAGCTGAGCTGCGTGGATCGAGGTACCACGATTCAGTCATGATCATAGGAGCTCATTATGATGCTATGGTTGGTCCTGAGGATCCGTTCATCAGGACTCCCGGTGCCGATGACAATGCAAGTGGCACAGCTGCTATGATGGAAATTGCCAGGGTGATGAGAATGAAAAATTACAGACCTCTTTCAAGCATCCAGTTTATTGCTTTCGGAGCTGAGGAGCTGGGACTTCTGGGAAGCTATGACTATGCCGGCAGGATAGGTCCATCGGGAAGATTTGTTAAATTAATGATCAATAATGATATGATAGGATATGTATCAAGCTCAAATCCTGTCACATGGAAAGTGAATATTATAAATTATGACAATGCGACGGAACTCCTGGAGAAATCAAGAAGCATGTGTAACCTTTACACTGATATTAAGTACACTAACGATAACACAGATTACAACAGAAGCGACAGTTATTCATTCTTCCTTAACAACTACAAGGCTGTTTTTTTCATATCAGGCAGCCTGAACCTTTATTATCATTCTCTCAGCGACACATATCTTTTCTGCAATTTTGACTTCTGCAGGGAGGTTGCTGCATTATCTTGCGCCCTTCTGGTATGGTCCGATACACATGAGTTATAACTGGCAGAACTATAGAATTTTTCAATGACTCCGGATTGCTATTTCAGCTGAAAATTAAAGACAAGTGTGAAATCAAGGTCCTTATCCTTCCACTCCGGCAAATCAAGGCTCTCAATCTGCTGAGCCACTCTCAGACACTCCTCAGACAACTTATCTCCGGAAATTTTAATCGGTGTATTTGCAGGCATAAGATCCTGTCCATTCCAGTCAAGAGGCTTAGCATAGCCAATAATGACTACTTCCTGGATCATAGGGAACTTTATCTTATCAGGAGTGTCAAAAGCATTTATTTTTCTGATCTTGCCACCTTTATCCATAGCTATTTCCACAAATACCTTTCCAGTGATATTGTTTGTCCTTGCTGTGAATGGATAACTGGTATTCTGACCAATGAATGTCAGTAACCTGACAGCTGATTCATCCGAAAATATCTTTTCCTGCCGTTGAACAGCAGACGGTATATTGATTGTCGTAAAGGAGAATGCTGCAAAAAGAATTGCTACCACCGGAATTATAAGAAGATTCTTCAGGATGGCAATGACTGGTGTCGGTTTTTTGTTGATCATTATAATACGGTTTCTAATTAAGCTGTTGAAACTATTTGCCAGAGAAATCTTTTTTAATCCTGTTTGTATCTTCAGAAGCTGATATTGGTATTTCTTTACATCCTGAACTCTGGTGACGATATTGTTATCAGCAAGAAATTCATGATTGAGGAGGATAGACCTTCTTATGAACCAGACTGCAGGATTGAACCAGAAAAACGCCAGAACAATTTCGCAGAGGATTATGTCAAAAGTATGTCCCTGACGAATATGGGTAAACTCGTGCTCAATAATCTCACTTGCATTATTTTGATTATAGAGGTGTTCAGGTAAAACGGCATAGGGGTAAAAAGAGAAAGGGGTGACTTTTTCGTCAGTGACTACCAAATGGGGGAATCCATCATTTTTTAGTGTCCCTTTTCTTATAATGAAAACAGTTCTGAAGATACTTACCAGAATCTTAATTAAAAACAGAGACGAAATACAAAGCCAGGAAGGAATCAATATCCTGATCAAATCTGCCTGCCAATTGCCTGTTTGCGGATCAATACTGATAGAATTGCCGGTTGTAACAAGGGTCTTAATTATAACTGCATCGGAGAGATTATAACCATAGTTGCCGGGAGAGATCCTTAACAATGGAAAAACAAGGGGCAGTATCAAAGATATCAGGAGAATAATACGGTTCATTCTGTAAAAGGTATCCCTACTGTTGAATAGCAGGAAGAATAAATACATCAGTATAGTTCCTGCTGATACCTTAATAAGATATAACAGAAGATCATTCATTCTTCTTTCCTTTCTTAATGAGCTTTATGATCTCTTTCAGGTCGGAAGAATTCAGCCTCTTTTCCTCCACAAAGAAGGAAACAACATCGCGGTACGAAGATTCAAAATAATCGGTAACTGCATTTTTCATGAAGGATTTTCTGTAGGCTTCCTTCGTCACCAGAGGAAAGTACTCATGATTCTTACCGTAAGCCTTATGACCGATAAAGCCTTTATCCTCAAGACCGCGGATAAGGGTTGAAAAGGTGTTATAATGAGGTTTTGGATCGGGTTGCAGGTCTATTAGGTCCTTTACGAATCCTTTGCCTGCCATCCAGAGGATCTTCATGGCATCCTCCTCTTTTCGGGTTAGTCTTTTCATATAAAGAACTATTTCTTCAAAGTTATAACTGTTTTTTCAGTTTTGCAACTAAATTCTTATTTATTTAACTGTTTTTTCAGTTTATAATGACATCACCTATAAACTCATAAATATGAAATAGCAAATTACCGTTATTCAAATGCAGTAATTTAGAGGAGATTCCTCATTCGTATTTCGCTTTAATCGGATTAACATTACTCTTTTGAGAAAGAGGAAAAGGAGAAGATTCCTCATTTCTCCGCCAGCGGCGGATTCATTCGGATCAAATGTTACTCCTTTTTAAAACCAGAAAATTGAGGAGATTCCTCATTCCTCCGCCAGCCGGCGGATTCATTCGGAATGACACGTTCTCTTTAGGGATAGGTGGTAGAGGAAGCGGAAAGCCGGTGGCTTTCCGCTTCCTCTCCCCCATTGTACCTCAAAAGGGCAGTGTCATCCCGAGCACAGCGAGGGATCTCCCTCACCCATCACTCATTTTCTAATGTTATTCCTGGCAAAGCGAGGAATCTCCATGCATTTCCACCATTCTTATCTTGTCATTCCGGGGAAAGTGAGGAATCTCTTTCACTTTTAAATTATGCCGATGCTTCATAAAAAACCACTCTGTGATAACAATCAATCTTATCAATCCCTATTTTTCTTACTTTTGAACTTTCAGAAATTTAAACATTCAACTATGCCTACCATATCCGACAAAGGCAAGACAATGCCCCAGTCACCAATAAGGAAACTGGCCCCCTATGCCGATGAAGCAAAACGACAGGGAAGGAAGGTCTATCATCTGAATATCGGTCAGCCCGATATACCAACACCGGATGTTGCCCTTAATGCTATCCGCAATATTAAATTCAATGTTATTGAATACAGCCATTCGGCAGGCAATGAATCATACCGCCGTAAACTTGCTGATTTTTATAAAAGTAAAGGCATTGACGTTGATTACACAGATCTGCTGATAACAACAGGCGGCTCTGAGGCAATTTTGTTTGCATTCAATTCATGCCTCAACCCTGGTGATGAGGTCATTACGCCTGAGCCGTTCTATGCCAATTATAACGGTTTTGCGATATCTTCAGGAATTAAGATCGTTCCCGTAACATCCTATATCAAAGACGATTTTGCCCTCCCGCCAATAAGTGAGATTGAAAAAAAGATGACACCGCGTACAAAAGGAATTATTGTCTGCAGTCCCAATAACCCTACCGGATACCTTTATTCAAAAGAAGAATTTCTGCAACTTCGTGAGATCATCATCAAACATGATCTTTACCTTTTCTCAGATGAAGCTTACAGGGAATTCTGCTATGACGGTGCAAGCCACTTCTCGGCTATGAATCTGAAAGGTGTCGGTAATAATGTTATCATGCTCGATTCCGTGTCCAAGCGCTACAGTGAATGTGGCGTAAGGATCGGAGCCCTTGTAACTAAGAATAAGGAGGTTATTGCCACTGCCCTCAAGTTTGCCCAGGCACGCCTCTCTCCTCCCGGACTCGGTCAGGTAGCCGGTGAAGCATCTATTGATACACCTCCGGAATACTTCATTAATGTGAACAGGGAATATACAGCACGACGTAACTATATGGTTGAAGCGCTGAACAAAATCCCGGGAGTCTATTGCCCGAAGCCAAAAGGCGCTTTCTACTCAATAGTAAAACTGCCTGTGGACGATTCTGACAAGTTTGCCCAGTGGCTGCTGGAAAAGTTCGAGTTTAAGAACCAGACTGTAATGGTGGCCCCGGCATCGGGATTTTATTCAACACCCGGCTATGGCAAAAATGAGGTCCGTATTGCATATGTCCTCAAGATAGACGACCTTAAAAATGCCATGGAAGTACTGGCAGAAGCTCTGAAAGTATATCCTGGACGGAAGTAAACCCCCGTCCCGCCAAAGCGGGACTGCCCCCTGAAGGGGGCTTAAAGCTCAAAACAAATATTAACCGGTATTGTATTTTTGCCCCCCTTTAGGGGGGTTGGGGGGTAATTACCCCTGGAGGATGTGGGGGGTTAATACAACAAGTATTTTGCCCTGATCTTACTGAATTTCTCCAACCCATCTTTCCAGGTTGCCCTGATCTGATCCGATGTCATACCCTTCTGGATCTGTTCACGTATAACCGGGCCGCCTGAAAGGACATCAAAATAACGAGTGAAGAATTTATCCTTTTCTGGATAATCATTATATGCATCTATTACCCAGCCAAGGTTAATCTCCGGTGATGGAACCAGTTTATCTTTTATGGCATACCGCAGGTCGACTCCAAAGCATTTCTGACCGCGAAGCAGCGGGTTTTTTGCACCCGGAACGCTGTCAGGAGTAAAGCTGAACCCTCTGTCAGGAAGAAGCGGTGAACCATAAACCTGAAAAGGAAACGAAGTGCCTCTGCCCAAAGAGATCCTTGTTCCCTCAAAGAAACAAATGGAAGGATAAAGATAAACCGAGGTCTGGTTTGGAAGGTTAGGTGATGGCTTAATCGGCAGTTCATAAATGGTATTATGATCGTAATTCAGGCATTTAATGATTGTAAGGTCGCATTTAATGCCATTTTTCAACCAGCCCTCCCCGTTGATCATCATTGCATATTCACCTATTGTCATTCCATAAACAATTGGAACCGGATGCATACCGACAAAAGAGCTGTATGCCGTATCAAGGATATTGCCATCGACATAAAAGCCATTTGGATCCGGTCTGTCAAGCACAATACATTTGACATTGTTCTCTGCACACGATTCCATGATATAATGAAGAGTTCCCAGATATGTGTAGAATCTGACCCCTACATCCTGAATGTCAAAGAGGACAACATCCACTCCTGCCATGTCTTCCGCAGTAGCTTTCGTTTTTGAACCGTAAAGACTTACAACCGGCAGGCCGGTTTTAATATCCTTGCCGTCCCTTATCTCCTCACCTGCATCTGCCAGGTCGCGGAATCCATGTTCGGGAGCAAAGATCACTTTTATGTCAATCCCTTTATTCATCAGGAAATCAACCAGGTGGATATCGCCTGCCGTTGAGGCCTGGTTTGCAACTATTGCAACCGATTTACCCTCGATTCGCTGCTTATATTTCTCAAACTGGCTTGCACCGGGAACAGGAGAATTATTAACTCCGGAACACGAAAATGTCAGAATCGTGACAATAATAATCGCAGGAATTGATTTTCTCATAAGATCTTGATTTATACTGTAAATCTACTAATTTTGAATTCTATCTTTTCATGAATCTGCCATATTTCATAGCACAGCGCCTTATTAAAGGCAGAAGGGAAGGGACCTCCTTTTCGAGGCCGATAAACATTATAGCAGTTATCGGCATTTCTCTCGGCCTTGCTGTAATGATCCTGGCCGTTGCTATCCTGACCGGCTTCAAGGAGCAGATCCGTGAAAAGGTTGTAGGCTTCGGATCAAACATACAGATAGTCAAAAACGACTCAAACTATTCATTTGAGACAGTCCCAATAAGTGAAGGTCAGGACTTTATCCCGAAAATAAAAAATATCCCCGGGATAAAGCACGTGCAGGTTTTTGCCACTAAGGCAGGGATCATAAAAACAGCCGAAGAGATCCAGGGAGTCGTGCTTAAGGGTATAGGCAGCGATTTTGACTGGGATTATTTCAGCAGCTGCTTGGTGGACGGCAAAATCTTTACGGTTAACGACTCGGTACGCACCAACATGGTGATCATCTCTAAGAAAATTTCTGATATGCTGAGGCTGAAAACTGGAGATACATTTGCAATGTATTTTGTTCAGGATCCGCCGCGGCAGCGACCATTCACAATCAGCGGCATATACGAAACAAGTCTTGAGGAATTTGACAAGATGTTTGTCTTCTGCGATATCGGTCATATTAAGAGGCTTAACGGATGGAAAGATGACCAGATAAGCGGATTTGAGATATTCATCGATGATTTTGACAGGCTTGAAGAGATGTGTACCAAAGTCAAAGATGCTGTCGGATACAGGATTTCTGAAGATGAAGAAAATCTTAAGATCATAAGTATCAGGAAGAAATACCCTCAGATCTTTGACTGGCTCGACTTCATGGATGTCAATGTGCTTATCATTATCCTGCTGATGCTGATAGTGGCTGGCTTCAACATGATTTCAGGACTCCTGATCCTTATTCTTGAAAAGACCAATATGATTGGTGTGCTGAAAGCACTCGGGTCCGACGACAATACGATACGAAAGATCTTCCTTTATCAGGGAGCCTACCTTATAGGAAAAGGATTATTGTGGGGTAATATTATTGGAATAGGACTTGCTTTGCTTCAGCTGAAGACAGGGATTGTTACTCTCGATCCTTCATCATATTTTATCAAAACGGCGCCCGTCAATCTGAATCTCATCCATGTTATCCTGCTGAATGCCGGTACGATGGCTGTAATACTCATCATGCTTCTTGTTCCTTCGAATCTGATAAGCAGAATAACTCCGGTTAAAGCAATAAGATACGATTAAAAGGTTTACCAGATCCTCCAGTCGAGTCCGATTGATTCTCTTCTGGCTGTGGGTTTCTGTTTCCCGCCGGTAAGCTTGACTACCTGGTTTATGGAATAATCCTTCAGCTCAGATATTGTGATCTTCTTGTCGTTGTTCTTATCGGCTGCCCTGTTCTTCAATCCATTAATAATTGAATAAGTAAAGACTCCGTTGTTCCATTTGTCCGACTCCAGGGCATATCCCTTGCCTGCAGCGGCAGATATCACTGTTGTTCCGGTCCCTTTGTCAAGTCCGGCAAAGAGCTCCTGCATGAGCTCAAAGGAATTATCAAGGCTCGCTCCGGATTGAGCGGCAGAGCTTTCGACTCCCCTGAAATTATATTCACGTACATTGCCCCTGAAGGTGATATCATCGGTTTTCTCAATATTCACTGCCAGCAGACCGGTCTCATTTTCCTTGTCTACTTCACCACTATGGCATGCATCGACCATCAGCAGTTTCTTCCTGGCTGGAATGCTGTCGAGCAGGTTTTCCATGTCATC
>JAPLDY010000135.1 GCA_026391595.1 Bacteroidia bacterium | reverse complement strand
AAGGCTCGAAGAGCTTGATACATGGCAGGGAAGGTTATATAAATGACCTCTCCCCAAACCCCTCCCCCAAGAGGGATGGACTTAAGTTCCCCCTTCTCTCATGGGAGAAGGGGGGCAGGGGGAAGAGGCCGTTTCAATTGACTATCAGTTTTAATTCTTGACCTCCTTTGACTTTAACATCCAATCCTTCCTTCAGCTTCTCACCACTGACAACAATTTCCTTGTTGTCTGTTCCTGAAATTATCGTATAGCTTTTCCCAATTTCAACTGTAAAATACTCTGGGAACTGATTTATCCTGGGCCAGTCGAGCGGAAGATGCATATACTCTTTGTGACGCTTCCTGTCAAACATTAATTTCCCGCTCCAGTCTGAAGGTGAGGCAATTGAGAGATATAGTGTGCTATCCCTGAATACGCCGCCTACCTGAAGGTCTTCTCGCCATGGAGTCAGGTAAACTCCTCCGGTTTTCCAGAAGCAGTACATTATGGTTGTCCTTGCAAAGTTGCCGTCGCCATGCCACCCTTCAATTATGCCGGAAGGCTGCTGCTTATTCCACATCACTTTGATCTCGCTGTTGATCCATTCCTTTGCAGATGGAACAGGCTCCCTTGCATAAAGGTTCAAAGTCCCTTCAATTGCATCCGCATACCCGTCCTGGCTGGTACCTTCCCATGCATAGTTCCTGTACTTATCATTCAGAGTGCCAAGTGCGATCAAAACAGGTTCCCTGTATTTTTCAATCTTGTCCAAAAGGAAAACTGTGTAAAATCCATTGAGCGTATATCCGAAGTTATCGGCTATGGCGCTGTCGACCGGGATCCCTTTCACTGGGTTGACGGAATTGTAGAATAATCCATCCTTGTTACGTCCTACCTCAAGTATGCGGTCGAGCATTTCATAGACCGGAGCCCTGTAAGCTTCCTTTTTTAAAGGATCAGTAAACGAGACAGTTGCGTATAGCTCACATAATCCTGATACGATCTCGCATCCATGGTCCCTCAGGCGTAGCACCTTGAAATTCCTTGTAGGGTGGTGATCTCCCAGAAGGTAATAATCTCCAAGTCTCTCAGCCCATTCAAGGTATTTTTTGTCTCCGGTGGTCCAGTAAATCCGGGAGAGACTCTGCAGCATATCGCCGTTCACTTCCGGATCGTCAGAGCATATTTTTCCATATGGTGTCTCAACAGGTGCATACTTCCAGATGTCATCAAGAATGGAGATCATCCTTTCCGACCAGGGGCTTGGCCCAAGCCATTCGGTAAGAGGAACAAGTCCATCCTTAATATATTCAGCTGAGCCGAAGATAATGTCTGCAAGTATTGTATCTGTAACAGCGAATCCTTTTTTTGAGAATGAATATGTATCAGGCATTGATCCAATCCTGGAAGTAAGCCTGATCTCGGTTTCCAGCATATCTTTCATCTTGCCCTCAAACAGATCCTGCCGCAGCAGAGCAGAAGTCAGTACCATGAACGGGTAATTATCTGCTGCACAATCTTTTGCATTCCAAATATCCTTGTTTTTTGCATCATTAATGTTTCGCGGAATAAGCCCTGTGGCAGAATCGGCAAGTTCAAGCCATGCTTCAACGAATTTCACGCAACGGTTGAATCCTTCATTGACGAGAGGTGCATTCTTCGACGCCTCTGTGAACAGATCTTCCTGCTCAGTAGTATAAGTTCTTTCCTGTTTGCAAGAAAAAAGTACTGATAAAAGCAAGACGGCAATGAATGTTCTTTTCATATCAGGATGAATTAGGTATAAACAAATATATTCACTTTAAAACGTCATCAAATTTCAATTTAGTTAAATTTGAATAAAATTGCAGGCCTGAAGCCTGACGTCCTTCGCCTGATGCCTTATAAATCATGAATTATTTCCTTCAGAGAATAGCTGAATCCCTCTATAAACAACATGGTGACAACTTAAAGGATCACTGTCTTGTTTTTCCCAGCCGCCGGGCAGGCTTGTACTTCCTGAAATACCTCTCTTCAGAGCTAAAAAAGCCGGTATGGACACCCGGAGTCATGACAATTAACGATCTGTTCAGGTCCTTATCAAAACTACGCCCTGCCGAGAATGAGATCCTCCTGTTTGAGCTATACAAGGTCTATCGCATAATAAAGAAGAGCAAGGAGAGCTTCGATGATTTTTATTTCTGGGGCGATATGCTTCTGAACGATTTTGATGATGCCGACAAATATCTTGTAAACGCATCGAAGCTGTTTCAGAATGTAACTGATCTGAAAAAGATCGACCAGCAGTTCGGTGGCCTTACTGATGGTCAGATTGAAATAGTGAAACGGTTCTGGACAAATTTTGATCCGGAAAGGAACACTGATGTAAAAGAGAAGTTCATCAGTATATGGTCGGTACTTGAGAGCCTCTATTCAGAGTTCAATAAAGTTCTGAAAGAAAAAAATCTTGCTTACGAAGGGATGATTTTC
>JAPLDY010000104.1 GCA_026391595.1 Bacteroidia bacterium | reverse complement strand
GACGGCCCTTTTGCTTTTTCAGGGTCGTCCTTAGGCTTCATATCCTGTTTTTGTCTGAAACGCCGTTTCATGACAACGCTGATTTCAGGCTAACATACTTATCCATACCAACAGCTTCAATACCCTCATTCTCAATGAACTCATTCATTGGCTCCTCATGATCTAAACCAATGTTTTGTTTGAACACCGCATCAATGGCATCAAGTAAATCCTGTTCCTTCACACCACCCGGATTTTTTTCCGGATGACCAGAGTCACGGCGGATAGCCAGAGTGGTTGCCTTATCCACAATACCTGCAATCAAAGCACCATTAACAATATGCTTAAGCAGAAAATACTTCGGTGTTTTAGGATCTTTACGATCAGTGACAGTATAATACTTGTACTCATCAGAGAACAACCGTTTCGCAGCAGAAGCAGCGATATCTTTCTTCTGCAGATCATCTGCTAGCGGCACTCCTTTCAGATGAATAGCGAATATTTCCCCGGCACTCTCTAATGTCGGCCGGGAAACATACACCTTAACATCCACTCTGCCATCACGAACGACCGCAGGATCAAGAATATCTGCTCTGTTCGTAGCGAGCAGGACCAGGGCACTGGATTCCTCCATACCACCCATCTCGGCAAGAAACGTCGGCACTGTTGTACTCTCAATATCAGAACTTATGCCAGAACCTCGCTTCCTTAGTAACGCTTCTGCTTCATCAATGAAAATAATCGCAGGAAAGCCATACTTCTTCTTATGCGTTTTTGCCCTGGCAAACAGGCTTCTGATAGCTTCCTCTGATTTACCGAGCCACATTTCCAGCAATTCGGGACCTTTGACATAGATGAATCCTGACTGCATTGCCTCCCTGGCATTTATGCCATACATCCTGGCTATAGCAGTGACTATAGCCATCGCAAGGAGTGTTTTTCCGCATCCCGGAGGGCCGAACAGCAAGGCTCCCTTCACTGGTTTCTTGTTATAGAACTCATAGAATTTCCTGAACTGGTGTGGTCCTTCGATGATTTCACGCATGATGCGCTTTGCTTCTGATAAACCGCCAATGTCGTCCCAGGATACCTCCTTCCAGTCATTCAAGGTGTAACTCGTCTCTATATTCCCAAGATTCCTGATGATAATTGTACTAAATGGATCGAGCACAACCCGGTCACCTTTCTTCACGTCAGGGAAACGACCCTTATAAGCCACTGATTTACCACTTCCGATGGCCACTTCACAACACTCATTATCAATGATTTCAGTGATAATGCCAATATTCCCTGCTACGATACCGTCAGTTTTGTCCACTATCTGCTTCGTAGAAGGTGAAAGCCTGACCATGTCGCCCGGTGATAATTTACCATGGAGGTGCTTTGGAAAGATTACTTCTACCAGCCGCCCTTCAAAATACAAGACTGCGGTGCCGTAACGGTCTCTGTCCATCGCATCACGATCTTTCAGGAGCAGATCATCAGTGCAATAATCACCTTTCTTTCCATCTGTAAACTCAACTGTTACCCATCCACGTTTCGGTTTTGCTTTGATCTCACCTTCAGCAATGGATTCATGCACGCGTTCGCTCTCAGGCCTGATACGAACTATAAGACCAATTTTGTACTCATTATGACCCGCATTGTCCTTGAAATAATTACCATGGTCAGCCCACACGCCAGGATCATTCATATAGGTCTTAATTACAGTTGCCAGGGGTAATGGTTCCCTTGTAAGTGCTTCCAGCGTATCGCGTTGCTCAAACAGTTTTTCTTTTGCTTTCGTCAGGGTAATTGTCAACTCATCGATTTTCGTTTGGAGTTGAATGATTGTTTTTTCAAGATCATCAGACTTAATCTGGAGCTCGTTAGCAGCAGCAGTTTTCTGTTGAAAAAGCTTCTTTGTGTTCTCAAGGTCCCGCGTCAGTTTTTTTATCTCTTCCTGCGGTGATGGATTATTGGTAGCTTCCATAACTATAATGGTGTCACAAGCGAATTACTATTCTCCAAACTTTCTTACAGAGCATAACGCGTCCTCATGCTGGATATTAAACTCGTTAATATCATGCAAGTGAGTAGGATCAAGTCCGGCATGACGGATGCCATCCATGATTTCATTGAATTGTTGAGTGTGCTTAATTGTAGTAGGTCGCGGTTGAGGCCAGGGAATCTTTATATCCTCCACAATCTTCGATCCATTCTCTCCCCCATTCTTATAGTATTGAGACAATACGATAAGTCTCGTCCCCATAAAAATAGCCTCTTCCAGATCATGCGTAATGAACAGGATGGTCTGTTCAGTTTGAATCCATAAATCATGGATGAATATCTGCATAGCTTCTCGAGTACCTACATCCAGCGCTCCTAAAGGTTCGTCCATAAGCAGGATTTGTGGTTTCATAATCATAGCCTGTGCGATGGCCACACGTTGCCGTTGCCCTCCTGATAACTGGTGAGGAAACTTATATGCGTGCTCCAACAAGCCAACCTTCTCCAAAAAATGATCAGCTTCTTCATGAAACTTGTTCATTTTCTTCCTGTATAAGAAAGGGAATATTTTCCTGAAGTAATGATCCTCCATGTTGAAGTGTTCGAGCTCCAGACCAAACGTCACATTATCCCGAACGTTCATGAAATCAAATAATGAGTACTTCTGGAAGACGATACCACGACGGCGGTCAGGACGTTTAATGAGATGCTCATCCATAGTAACGACACCCTTACTGGGTCTTTCAGAACCCAGAACCATACGTAACATTGTTGACTTGCCACAACCGGTAGGACCGACAATTGTTACAAACTCTCCCTTACGAATACGCAGGCTGATATCATTCAGGATGACTCGTCCACTATATTGCTGATAAGTGTTGAACAACTCCAAAACGTACTTCCTGTCAATGTAGTTTTCCATTATAGATAATTATTGCTTGTTCAACCATTGATATTTCCTGTTGATCCAGGTACGAAATATCATGTCGACTATGAAAGCCAGAATACTAATCCAGACCACGTAAGGAAATATAGTCGCCATATCCATATAACGGCGGACAACGAAGATTCGATAACCAATACCTGCTTCCGCTGCCAACGCCTCACCAGCTATCAGAAACAGGATAACTGCTTTGAAGTTCAGACGTACAGTGTCAAGCACCTTTGGGATGATTTGCGGAAAGATAATCCTGAAGACAATCTCTGGCTGGCTTGCGCCCATAGTCATACCCTTGACAAGCTGCTCATCATGCACCTCCTTCACCTTGAGATAAGTGTCAAGAATGACAGTAGGTGCAACACCGATAACAATTAAAGCGATCTTTGCAGTCTCTCCCAGACCGAAGACGATGAACAATATCGGCAAGACCGCTAATGCAGGTATCTTATCAAAGAACAATACGAATCTGTACAGTACCTTCTCTGCATATGGGAATGCGCCCATAAATAGTCCAACATAGATGCCGGCGAAGATGAAAACCATTGCTATAAGAATACGTATTCCGCTTGCTTTGGTATCCAGCCAGAGTAGTGATTCTCCCTGCTTCAGATAATCATGTGTAACACCGTTCATCCACATTTCCCGCCTGTTTTCGAACTTCCCTTCGGCTAATGCATGTTTGTCACTATCAAGTGCTTCACGGAATGTTTTGGGTAAGTTGTTTTTGATGATTTCGCCATTAGCATTATACTCCTCTTTGATGTTCACCTCAAAAATGGTTTTCCTGAATCCATTCCACAACTGTTCGCCAGTTGGAACAAGCTTATCCTGCGAGTTCTCTGCGTGTCTCTCAACGGATGTATTATAATATAGCTTAATACAAACAAGGAATAGTATCAATGAGAGCACGAGAGAGATGCGCGGGCCAGGTGTGGTCCTGAGCCTGTAGAAATTTTTAATCATCTCCAGGAACTCCTTGCCGAGGCCGACAAGTTCTCCGGAAAAGAACCGAGGTAAACGCTTTAATGCTCCCCAGGTTTTCACCGGGAGGTCTGCGATCCATCTTCCGGTGCCTTTAACTAGTCCCCATGTTTTTACTGGCAGACTCAGGATCCATCTTCCAAAGCTTTTAATTCCCTTCCATATATTCCCTGGCAGGCTAGCGATCCATCTTCCGATTTTTTTACTTGCTTCCCAAACGCTTCCTGGCAAATTCCTCAGCCGCACTAACGATCC
>JAPLDY010000221.1 GCA_026391595.1 Bacteroidia bacterium | reverse complement strand
AACCTGATCATTCAGAAACTCTTCAGCCCTGTGAGAAGGATCGTTTTCCTGCTGTTTGAAAATAATCTCTGCAAGAGGCTCAAGACCTTTTTCTTTTGCAATTGTTGCCCTTGTACGGCGCCTGGGCCTGTATGGAAGATAGATATCCTCAAGTTCCGACATTATCTCTGCGTCCTGTATCTTCTGCAGCAGCTCAGGAGTCATTTTCTCCTGCTCTTCTATTGATTTAATGATGGCTTCTTTTCTTGAATCAAGCTCTTTAAGCCTTTCGTACTCGTTTTTGATATGCATCAGTTTCACCTCATCGAGGCTCCCGGTCATTTCCTTCCTGTACCTGCTGATAAAAGGTATGGTCGCACCGCCATCCATTAGACGGATAGTGTTCTCGACCTGCCATTCATGGAGGCCGAGGCGCTTTGCAATTAATGCAATATTTTTATCCGCAGCCATATTAAAAACTTTTAACTATTAAATAAATCCACACCCACCTCTCCAAGGAGTGGATTCTTGCCGTTGTACCATTGCACCGCTGCGCTTTTATTCAACATAAATCACCAGTCCCTTAAGATACTCGCTCTCCGGATGATATATATTTATCGGATGATCCGGTGGCTGGCTCATCTGGTGCAATATTCTCACCCTTCGGCCGGTGTTAGCTGATGCTGCAAAAACCGATTTTCTGAAATTCTCCCTTGTCACCACCTGAGAACATGAGAATGTAAAAATGATGCCCCCCGGACGTATTTGTTCTATAGCCTTCATATTCAATCTTTTATAACCCTGTAGTGCATTGGCAAGTACATTATTGTGCTTGGCAAATGCTGGAGGATCAAGGATTATAAGGTCATATTTGTTCTTTATATCATTAAGGTATTCAAATGCATCTGTCTTGAATGATTCATGGCGCTTATCCTCGCCATAATTCAGCTTTACATTTTCATCAGCGAGGTAGATGGCAGAAGCTGAGCTGTCTACGGTATGGACCATTGAAGCGTTTTTCATTGCATAAACAGAAAAAGCGCCAGTATATCCGAACATGTTAAGAACGCTTCTTCCCTCAGTATATTCTCCCAACAGCTTCCTGTTCTCGCGCTGGTCGATGAAGAACCCGGTCTTCTGTCCTGTTGTCCAGTCAATTTTGAATTGATATCCGTTTTCAGTGACGACTACCGGATCAGAATTTCCATAGAGAAATTCATTGACACCTGCAATCCCCGACATATGTGGAATTGTCCCTTCACTCTTATCATAAACAGCTTTCAGCTCATCACCCAACAGGCTCTTAAGAATTACTGCAAACTCTTTTCGGAGCCTGTACATTCCAACGGAATGCATCTGCATCACGGCAACGCTATTGTAAAAGTCTATAATCAGTCCCGGAAGGTCATCGCCCTCTGCATGGACCAGTCTGTAAACGTTGGTCTGGTTATTGCCGAAAAGTCCCAATGACCTCCTGTACTCAATTGCACTTTTTATTCTTTCGGTGAAAAAATCAATATCTGGAATGACATCTTTGAATGAGAGTATTCTTACGGCTATTGAGCCGGGCTGATAGTGACCAACAGCGAGGAATTCATCCTTGTTATCATAAACATCGACCAGGTCGCCTTCAACAGGATTTCCGTAGATCTTTTTTATTGCACCGGAGAAGATCCAGGGATGAAACCGGCGCGGTGACTGGTCTTTGCCGGATTTGAGGACAATTTTAATTCGTTGCATTGAAAATGTTCTCTGATTATAATCCACTTACCCCCTTCCCGACCTTCCCCCAAGGGGGACGGCGTACAAATCATTCCCCCCTTGGGGGGAACAGGAAAGGGGGTTTTCTATCAATTAATTGAAGTCAACTTCTTGTATATTTCCCGGCAAACCCACGCATCGGTTGCTGCATAAACCTGCTGTGGTTCAGAGAGCTCCTCTGCTTCCCAGTCGGTTACCTGCTGGCGTTTGGAGATCCTGAATCCAAGGATTATAGCAGTGAGCTTTTTCAGTCCGGAGTTCTGTATCCCAAAATCCTTGACGAATTTCTGAAGGTCGACAAAACCGGCAGGTTCGAATTTCCTGACTTTTCTCAGAACCTTTATATCGTCATGTATTGCGACGCCTGCCTTTATCACCTTCGGATCGCCAAGAAGAGCAGCCAGATCCGGCGGCAGCCCAATCATGTTTATCCTGAACAGGCATGCGAGCCTGCCTGTTGAAAGCTGGATCAGGGAGACTTTGTTCTTATGCCCTTTTCTGAATGAAGGTCTGGTTTCGGTATCAAAACCAAGGAGCTTCTCATGCCTGATGGCAGGCATCACCCTGTCAAATGTCTTAAGGTTATCTACAACAACTATTTCGCCCTTGAACCATGAAAGGTCGTATTCCAATATCTCTTCTGCAGTTATTGTTTCCTGAAATTTATTACTCATCATTCGCCTCTGAAATCTTTCTGTCTTTTAGAAATAAACCATTCATCCTTGTCCCTCTCCTCCTCTTTATCAATCTGCCTGTCTGCTTCTTCAATATCCTTCCCCGAATAAAGAAAACTATGAATTGCTTTCAGGGAATTCAGCAATTTTGGACCCCAGAAAGTCTCGAAATTCATCCTGCATTCCCATATTGCATCATTCATTACCTCCTTTGTACCAGTCTGATACAACAAGATAAAATCTTTTAGATCCTGATAGATATCCGCCATATTCTCTGAAAGAGTTACCGGTACGGGAATACCAGAATCATCAATCACCTCGCTCATCTCTGCAGTGAAATCATTTGCTGTGCCCAGCTTCTGCCTGATGGCATCATGGACCCTTTGCCAATCGGTTTCGGTCACAAATTTTTCGTTGCCATCATCAAAAACAGGTTCGAGGGCAGGCAGCAGCGAGCCTTTTAGATACATAAGCGGCATTATACGCTGCATTATCTTCAGCATCTCATCGCCTTTAAGTTCTGAAGCATGCTCGGCGTACTTACAGTATTCGTTGGCAACCGCTACAAATTCGACAACATTATGAGAATATACAGGATCAGGACTAGTATCCATATTTTTTCGTTAAACCGACTGCAAAATTAGATAATAAATACAGAAATGCACGAAAATTTTATTTTGTATGTCAGTGATGATCCGAACAAATTGTCATCACTATAAGTAAAAAAGTTTAAATTTACGTATATCCAATTTCTTTTCTGATGGAGTATTCTGATCAGAAATTAATTTCC
This sequence comes from Bacteroidia bacterium, assembly GCA_026391595.1. Lineage (GTDB taxonomy): Bacteria > Bacteroidota > Bacteroidia > Bacteroidales > VadinHA17 > LD21. Next base: position 2,860 of record JAPLDY010000221.1, on the reverse strand, counting down.
GCTGTACAAAATGGAGATCTTTGGGCTTATGAGGAACTCTACAAGAAATACTATATATATCTCTGTTTTGTTGCCGAGCATATCATAAGGAGTCATCCTGATGCTGAAGAAATTGTATCTGATGTATTTGTGAGGTTGTGGAATTTAAAAGAAAGGACTGAAATAATTTCATCGGTAAAGGCGTACCTGATCAGGGCTGTTCACAATGCTTCGCTGAATTACATTGAACAGAACGCAATAAGGCTGAAGTCTACCGGAAGACTCAGCAGTTCTGACATGAAAGTACTTGCATGGGACAGCGACTATCCTCTCGGCCACCTTTATGAAAAAGAGTTACAGGATATTCTTACAAATTGCATTAATGAGCTTCCTGAAGCTTGCAGGGAAATATTTATGCTGAGCCGCGATAAGGATATGAAATATACTGAGATCTCAAACAAGCTTGGTATTTCGGTAAATACGGTAAAGACTCAGCTTAAGATCGCTCTTTCACGCCTCCGTGGCTCTGTCAGAAACTACTATTCTTCATCATGAACTCCTAAAATTCCCGAAAACAAATTTGTCAGCACTTTCACCCTGTGTTTAATTTTTCCTGTCTATATAACCAGTTAATAATTCTATGGAGACTACTCAAAACAAAAAAACGGAAGAAGATCTGATTTGCGGTTACCTGAAAGGTGATTTAACCCCTGAAGAGACCTGGGAACTGATAGACTGGATCAAACTTGACAAAGCCAATAAACAGACTTTCGATGAATGCTGCGAACTTTGGATAACAACCAGATCTATATCAAAAAATCCGGGCTATAATGCCCAGGAAGGCTTCTGGAAGTTCAAACAAAAGATCAATAGAGATAATCATTTACAGATTGCTTCGACAAGATCCGGATCTATCAGAACAGCAGTCAGGTATGCTGCAATATTTATAATCGCATTTTCTTTAAGCGGATTATTGTTTTATTATTTTGGGAGGAAAAGCGTTGCCATACCGACGCAAGGCATTAGTGAACTGATCGTTCCTCTCGGATCAAGGGCACAATTCACCTTATCTGACGGTACTATTGTTACGCTGAACGCAGGCAGCACGTTAAAGACAGATAACCATTTCGGGCTTAATGACAGGATTGTACAACTCGAAGGAGAAGGATATTTCAATGTTGCAAAGGACAATATAAAGCCATTTATTGTTAAAACTCCGTATCTGAATGTAACCGCACTTGGTACAGAATTCAATGTAAAAGCCTATTCAGTCGATAAAACAATTGAAACCACTCTTGTAAATGGTTCTATAAAAGTAGAACCAACATCGGATAACAGCAATGGAGAAATAACTATTCTCGAGCCAAACCAGAAGCTGACATTTTTTAAAGAAGATTCCAGAATTGAGAATGTGCCGCAGACATCTGCAGAGAAAGTCAAGACAGAGATCAAACCGGTAAAGGTTCAGGGTTCAAGCACCTCAATCAGGCTGGTAAAGGAAAACGTAAATATAGAACCGGTGGTATCGTGGAAAGAGAACCGATGGATATTTGAGAATCAAAGCCTTTTACAGATAGCAATTGACCTGGAGCGCAAATATGATGTCAGGATCGTTTTTGATTCAGAAAGGCTTAAATCTTACCGTTTTACCGGAATAATACTGGCAGAACCCATTGAACAGGTACTTGAAGTAATGAGCATTACTGCACCAATAAACTTCAGGCTTAAAGGCAATGTAGTCACCCTTTCCGAGAACAAGGATTTCATTGAAGTGAATAAAGATCTCTATGTAAAACCCGAATAATCTAACATAAAAACCTTATTGCCTATGGAAAAAATAAGAGGTATTTATAATTAAACGAAGCGCAGGATGTTTGTCCCATCCCGCGCCCGGTTTTAGAAAGCATAACCAATGAGGATCCCATGAGAGGAAACATTGGCATGTCAAACTTTAAAAAACATTCAAAACTATGAAAAAAAAACCTCAAAACCTTATCCCTCTCTCTTTTACGGGGATAAAAAAACTACTACTGATTATGAAACTTTCTCTTATCCTTGTTTTTATTACAGTACTGCAGGTAAGCGCAAATGTTTATTCGCAGACCAGCGTAACACTGGATATGAAGGATAAACCCATTCGCGATGTGCTGAAAACAATTGAACAGCAGACAGAAATCAGGTTTTTCTTCAGTGATGATTTGCTGGCAATGAACGACCTGATTGATGTAAAAGCAGAAGACAGGAATATCATCAGTGTTCTTGATGATCTTTTTGTTCAATCGCCCCTGACCTACAAAGCATATGAGAATAACCTGATTGTTATAATCCCGAAGAGCTTTCTCCAGCAGAAAAGAATTACCGGTATCATTACGGATAGATCCGGGACCCCCCTTGCGGGTGTTAATATATTTGCCCCCGGCACAACAGTAGGCGTTATCTCAGGTACCGACGGACGGTACACTATTGATCTCCCGCTCGACGCAAAGAGTCTGACATTTTCATTCATCGGAATGGAAACCCAGGATATAGAAATTGGAACTCTGACAACTATCAATGTGACAATGCAGGAATCTGCTATCGGCCTTGAAGAAGTAGTGGTAGTTGGTTATGGTACCATGAAGAAGAGTGATATTACCGGCTCTGTAGTTTCGGTTTCGAACGAACAAATAACCTCCCGACCGGTCAAAAACATATTTGAATCACTGCAGGGTAAAGCAGCAGGTGTCGATATTACCACCTCTCTTCGCCCCGGTACACTGGGAAGCATTTCAATCCGCGGCGCGCGTTCGCTTACTGCTTCCAACTCACCTCTTTATGTTGTTGACGGTATTCCCATTATGTCGAATTCCGGGATTGAAACACTGAACGAGCAGGATATTCA
>JAPLDY010000017.1 GCA_026391595.1 Bacteroidia bacterium | reverse complement strand
ATGGCAACGATAATATTTCCCCAACCTGATCCTGGTAAAATTCTGGAAGGAGAGACCCCTATAGGGGCTTCAGAATTAATAAAAAATATTCGTGTTGCCGGAGAAAAGACCTGTTTTGATATCCCCTCAGGAAGTTATTTCTTCGGATCTTTTACGGATTTAAAATAGATCTGAATAATCGTAAAAATCTTTTCATTAAACTTACCTTTTTATATTTGCACTAAAATTGATATCGTAAAAGATATTCTGCAACAGACCAATACCATGATAAATTATTACAATCAGGAAATCAACGAAATAATAGCAGGGATTGAAACCTCCTCAACAACAGGGCTTACGACAGAAGAGTCAACCCGGAGGCTTGAGGTGTACGGATATAACCAGCTCACCGCTAAGCGAAAAAAGACTTTCTTTCAGATGTTCATGGCTCAGTTTAAAAGTTTTATGATCATTGTTCTTCTTATTGCGGCTTTAATCTCGGGAATTGTAGGAATTTATCAGGGGGAAGGACTTCTGGACACATTTGTCATTCTTGGAATTCTTGTGGTAAATGCTTTCATCGGCGCCTTCCAGGAGCGTAATGCAGAATCTTCGCTGGAGGCACTGAAGAACATGGCAGCTCCTACTACAAAAGTTTTACGTGATGGCGACATTTCAGAAATCCATACTAAAGATCTGGTTCCGGGAGATGTTGTCATTCTTGAGACAGGTGCAATTATTCCCGCTGATCTCAGGTTGATTGAAGCCATCAATCTGAAAATACAGGAATCCTCCCTTACCGGAGAATCTGTGCCGGTGGATAAACATACAAAGCCACTGACCGGCGATGATGTAGCACTTGGCGACCGTATCAATATGGCTTTTTCAACCGGAATGGTCACCTATGGCCGTGGCAGAGGTGTTGTAGTCGGGACAGGAATGCAGACTGAGGTGGGAAAGATCGCAGATATGCTTCAGCAGACTGAAGAGACTGAAACACCCATGAGCCGACGTCTGGGACAACTTGGAAAGGTTCTGGGAACTGGTGCGCTGATCATCTGCGGACTAATATTTCTTGTCGGAATCCTTTACGGTAATTCTATTTTAGTCATGTTCATGACGGCTGTAAGCCTTGCTGTGGCGGCTATTCCTGAAGGATTACCTGCTGTTTCAACCATTGTTCTTGCCATAGGAGTTCAGAGGATGGTCAAACGAAATGCCATAATACGGACACTCCCTTCTGTTGAGACTCTTGGAAGCGCTACCGTGATCTGTTCCGATAAGACCGGGACTCTTACCCAGAATAAAATGACGGTTGTCGAAGCTTATGTAAATCACAAGAGAATCCTGATCAACAGAGCAGCTCCTGCCAGCATCCTGAATGAAGAGGAAATGAGGCTTCTGTCAGTCTCTGTTTTGTGTGCTGATGCACAGCTGAAAGTTGACGGGGATGGTAAAATATCATATACAGGTGATCCTACCGAAACAGCTCTTCTCGATTTCGGCGTATTGTACAATGTGTTTAAAGACAAATTTGAAAAAGAATATCCGCGTGTTGCAGAGATCCCGTTTGATTCGGAAAGAAAAAGAATGACAACAATAAATAAGATTTCCGATGAAAGCACACGGGTAAATGTAAAAGGAGGACTCGATGAAGTTCTGAGTGTTTGCAACAGGATTATTTTAGAAGGCGAAATCAGGCCAATAACAAGGGAAGATGCCGACCGGATAAGAATTAACAACGAAGAAATGGCTAATTCGGCTCTTCGTGTTCTTGCAATGGCGTACAAGGATCTGCCTGAAGCTCCAATGAATGTGGAGATCGGCGAGATTGAAAATGAACTCGTCTTTATAGGACTGCTGGGGATGATAGATCCTGCGAGACCTGAAGTTGTTGATGCTGTCGCCAAATGCAACTCTGCAGGAATACGCCCGGTAATGATAACCGGCGATCATAAAGCTACCGCAATGGCCATTGCAAAAGAGATTGGTATTTTCAAGGAAGGAAATGTTGCAATCACTGGAGCTGAACTTGAAAAACTGGGGGAAGAAGAATTTAATGCCTGCGTGGCCAATTATACGGTATATGCAAGGGTGGCTCCCGAACATAAAGTGCGTATTGTGAAAGCATGGCAGAGCCATAATGAGGTGGTTGCAATGACAGGCGATGGAGTAAATGATGCTCCGGCTCTTAAACAGGCCGATATCGGCGCTGCAATGGGCATTGTAGGAACAGATGTTGCAAAAGGTGCAGCAGATATGGTCCTCACAGATGATAATTTTGCAACAATAGTTTCGGCTGTTGAAGAGGGAAGAAGGATCTATGACAATATACTCAAGGCTATTCAGTTTCTCATTTCTTCAAATGTCGGGGAAATATTTCTTCTTCTTGTAACATCTGTTTTCAACCTGGGTAATCCACTGCTCCCGATCCAAATACTCTGGATTAACCTTGTTACTGACTCTCTTCCTGCACTGGCACTGAGTGTGGATCCGGCGGAAAAAGATATCATGAAACGCAAGCCGCGTAATTCCAAGAAAGGATTCATGACCGGAGGAATGATCTGGCGAATAATGTATCAGGGTATAATGATAGGAGGTATCCCGCTGGCAGCATATATCATTGGTCTTCACGAGCAGGGAGTTGTACTTGGACAGACGATGGCTTTTGCGACGCTTACATTCGCAGAGCTTGTTCATGTCAGGAATATGCACTCCAATACCAGACTCTCTTTTACAATAAATCCGCTTCTGAATAAACCGCTTATCGGAGCAATTCTTGTCTCTGCTGCCATGGCCCTTGCGGTGCTGCTTGTGCCTCCTTTCCGTGATGCTTTCAAATTTACTGCAATGGACGGGAAGCACTGGATAATAGTAGCATTGCTGTCGCTTATACCCATAGTCGTGGTTGACATATTCAAGTTATTAAGGATTAATACCACCAGGGATGAAAAGGGAAACTGAAGGAAAGGCGGAAAAGAGTCTCTTCGGATTTAACAGAAATATACTTTTTACAGGCTTTACCAGCTTTTTGACAGACACATCTGTAAAAATGGTCTATTCGGTAATGCCCATGTTCCTGATGTCGATAGGTGCATCAAAAACCAGCCTTTCGTTAATAGAAGGCATCGCTGAAAGCACCGCTTCGCTGGTCAAGGCATTATCGGGTTTTTGGAGCGACAAGATTGGCAAAAACAAGCCATTCATGATAATAGGATATGGCCTTTCCGCCCTGATCATTCCTCTTTATACTTTTGTCGTCACTCCATTTCATGTACTTATCCTGAGATTCATTGAAAGATTTGGGAAAGGCATCCGCACAGCACCACGCGACAGTCTGATTGCGGGCTCCATAAATGAGGGTGAAAGCGGAAGAAGCTTTGGATTGCAGAAGGCTATGGACAACAGCGGCGCTATTGCTGGTCCTCTTATGGCATTTGCATTGCTTTCATTCTTCCCCGAAAACTTCAGGCTTATCTTCCTCCTCGCGGGGATCCCGGCCATACTGGCTATTTTTGTCATAATCTTCGGGATAAAGGAGGCTAAAAAAAGCAAGTATGAGCTCTTTTCTAAATTCCATTTTAAAGATTTCCCGGCAAAGTATTATTTCTTTCTGGTCATTATATTTGTTTTTACCCTCGGCAACTCAACCGATGCACTGCTAATGGTAAAGGCTAACGAGGTTGGTGTTAAAGTTGCCCTCATACCGATTGTTTACCTTATCACAAACCTCGTCTCTGTATTGGTATCTATTCCAATAGGGTCACTTTCCGACAGGATTGGGAAGGAGAAAATCCTGATAACAGGATTTATAATTTATGCTGTTGTTTATTACGGTTTCGGTATCACAACCAGTCTGGGGGCAATCATTTCTCTTTTCGCGCTGTATGGTCTCTATTCGGCTGCGACAGACGGGATCCAGAAGGCATTCATATCCGACATGATCGATAAAAATAAAAAAGGCACAGGGCTGGGCATTTACAACGCACTGCTGGGCATAACCCTGTTGCCGGCCAGCTTGATTGCAGGCTCACTCTATGATAAGGTTAATTCGTCTGTTCCATTTTATTTCGGAGCTGCAACGGCCGCCCTGTCAGTAATATTAATGCTTGCCTATTTCCTGAAGTATAAAAAAGCCGGTATTTCTTCATAAATTTATAGCCTCATAAAACCTATATTATGAAACAGGTTCTGAAATATACCGGTTACATACTGGCTGTTCTGCTGGCAGGATACCTTATCTACCGTTTCTCCTACATTATTGTCTGGGTCATTGTGGCAGCCATGCTGTCATTTATAGGCCAGCCGTTAGTCCGGTTCTTCGACAGGCTTCATATAAAGAAATTAAAGATGCCTCGTCCGTTAAGCGCTTTGCTGACACTGGCAATAATTGTACTGGTGGGGGCCGGATTCATTGCTGTTTTTGTGCCGCTTATTGTTAAGCAGGCTGAAACAGTTTCTTCAATTGATGTCGATCTGCTGAACCGGAATCTTCAGGGGCCACTGCAATGGCTGGATGAGAAGCTGCATGGGCTTGGGGCGATACCTGATGGTCAGACTATTCAGGATTTTGCTCTGGTAAAGATCAAATCGGTTATCAATGTTGGCAGTGTAGGTACCGTAGTAGGCAAATTTATCAGTGCTGCCGGTAATGTTTTTGTTGGTCTCTTTTCGATATTATTTATATCCTTCTTTTTCCTGAAAGACGAAAACCTGTTTCAGGAGATCCTTTTCCTTTTTATCCCCGAAAAACACCATAAGGCAACAAAGAGTGTTGTGACTGAATCCAGAGGTCTTCTTATCAGATATTACCTGGGAGTGTTGCTTGAAGTGATCGGGGTGATGACTCTTATTACAATCGGGCTTAAGATCTTTGGTATAAAGAATGCACTTCTTATAGGATTTTTTGCAGGGATAATGAATATAATTCCCTACATCGGACCAATAATCGGGGTAGTAATCGGGATTGCCCTGGGAGTTATCTCGACGCTTGCCACAGGCTCCTATAATGAACTTCTCCCGGTTATTATTAAGATCCTCGGAACGATGCTTATCGTTAATTTCATTGATAACAATATCCTGGTTCCTACTATTTATTCCAAAAGTGTGAAATCCCATCCGCTTGAGATCTTCCTGGTAATTATTATCGGAGGTGGTCTGGCAGGTCTGCCAGGAATGCTTTTCGCTGTTCCGGTTTATACCCTCCTCAGGGTCATAGCAAAGGAATTCTTCAACGAGTTCAGTGTTGTTAAAAAGCTTACTGACCAGATAGATACATAATATGACTGATAATAAAAAAACAGTTATAATTGGAGCGGGCATCGGCGGATTAACAACTGCCATATACCTTGCCAGAAATGGTTATTCGGTTGACCTTTATGAAAAGAATTCAGAGGCCGGAGGCCGTTGCGGGCAAATAATCCGCGATGGCCATCGCTTCGACCTTGGAGCTACAATGCTTCTGATGCCGGGAATATATCAGGAGATTTTCGGAGCGCTCGGGATAAAGCTTGAGGAGGGCTCTGATATTCTTCCTTTAAAAAACCTGTACACAATTCATTTTGATGATGGCAGTAATCTGGTATTTACTTCCGACAGGGAAATGATGAAGCAGCAGGTTGAAAAAATTGAATCAGGTAGTTTTGAAAGATCCCAAGAATATGTCTCTGAAGGATATAAGATTTTCAGACTTGGTATGGAGAGGCTGATAGGCCGCAATTTTTATCACCTCTTCCAGCTTGTTAATTTCAGGAACATCGGACTTCTGTTTAAGCTGAAGGTATTCATTTCCAACTGGAAATATGCAAATAGCTTTTTCAGTCATCCTCATCTGATGATGGCATATACATTCCAGAATATTTATGTGGGGCAGAGTCCTTTTGATTCCCCTGCCCTATTCTCCATGGTGCCTGCCGCAGAACTCACTGAGGGCTCGTTTTTCGTCAGGGGAGGTATGTTCGGGATTGTGCAAAAGCTTCAATCGGCTGCTGAATCAGCTGGTGTTCGTTTCCATTTCAATAAAGCAATAAGTGACATAAGGATCAAAAATAACAGAGCTGAAGGAATAATTCTCGAAGACGGAAAATTTGAAGATGCAGAAATTGTAATTGCAAATGCCGATCTGCCCTATGTTTATCGCGAACTATTGAAAGATAAAAGAAAAACCAGACATCTTAACCGGCTTAAATATTCCTGTTCAGCTGTCTGTCTGCATTGGGGCCTCGATAAGGTTTATCCCCAGCTTGATCACCACAACGTCTTCCTTTCAGATGCCTTCAAAGATGGCCTGGATAGAATTTTCAGGGATAAAACAATTGGCAATAAGCCAAGCTTTTATGCTCATGCACCGTCAAGAACCGATCCTGATGCAGCACCTCAGGGTCATGACACACTTTCGTTCATTATTGCCGCCGGGCATATAGACAAGAGTAAAAAACAGGATTGGGAAGTGATAAAAAAGAAAGCTCACGATTCTGTGGTTGAAAGGCTCATAAAGGCAGGTCTCGAAGATATTGAAATGCACATCAAATTTGAACTGGCATATACTCCGGAGAGCTGGGAAAGTGCATGCAATGTCTCGAGGGGATCGGTTTTCGGCAGTCTTGGACACAATATCCTGCAGATGGGATATTTCCGTCCTCATAACCGGCACGATAAATACCATAATCTCTATTTTGTGGGAGGCAGCACACACCCTGGTAACGGGATCCCGAATATTTTAATGTCGGCAAAACTTGTCTCGGAAAGGATCATTTCGGGAAAATAAATTAGTTTTGTTTCACCAAACGTATTTTGATGAGTTCAGAAAGGCAGAAATTTCTTGATATATTCAATTCCATAGATTTCCACAAGATCAAGGATCATCCCAACATTCTTATTGCCGCCAGATTCTGGGAAGATGACAGATATGATGCGGCCCGAACTTGTTATAAATTCATGCGTTCCATCGATGATCTTATCGATGATTACAAAGCCGCCAACAAAATGATCGCTCCCGGAGAACGAAAAAGTTTCACTGCATACGTGAACGATTGGATGATGATGATCCTTGGAAAAGGGAATAGCCATATCCTGCAGAGAGAGCTTACCGAAACCATCGAAAAATTCAGGATACCAGTCTGGCCTCTTGAGGCTTTTGCAAAATCCATGCTTTATGACATCAATTTTGACGGTTTCGCGACATTGAATGATTTTATCGGTTATTCCCAGGGAGCGTCGGTAGCTCCCGCTTCAATCTTTGTCCATCTCAACAGCATTTCGAAAAAAGACGGTAAATATGATGTGCCGCCATTTGATGTAAGGGAAGCCGCAACTCCCTGTGCTATGTTCAGTTACTTTGTTCATATAATACGTGATTTTCAAAAAGACCAGTTCAATAACCTCAATTATTTTGCTGATGATCTCATTTTGAAAAACAATCTGACAAGGGACAAGCTGCAGGAAATTGCTCATGGCGGCAAGGCGGAAAGTGATTTTCGGAATCTTATTAAATCATATTATTCCCTCGCGGACGAATACCGTTTAAAAACATATGAAATGATCCGGAAGATTCAGCCAATGCTCGAACCCAGGTACCAGCTGAGCCTTGATGTCATTTTCAGCCTTTATCTGATGGTTTTCGAAAAGATAGATCTTAATAACGGAAGCTTCACAACTAAAGAGCTCAATCCCACACCTGAAGAGACAAAAGAGCGGGTTTACCAGACTATTTTAAAATTCACTTATTAGGCTTATTTTTATTAACCGCATTGGATAAACTGCTGAACATGAAGAAGGGAGAATGAATATCGCATTTCTTACATCAGGCCACTCTCCTTTTGATGACAGAATTTATTATCATCTGGGAAAGACCTTGGAGGCAAACGGCCATAATGTATTGATAATAAGCAG
>JAPLDY010000003.1 GCA_026391595.1 Bacteroidia bacterium | reverse complement strand
TGCTTGAGAATGACATCAATATCCTTGTCTATAATTTTGTTGATATACTATCGCATGCACGTACTGAGATAGGCCTTATCAGGGACCTTGCAGATGATGAACCTGCTTACAGGAGCCTGATACGTTCATGGTTTATCCACTCCTCCCTTTTTGAGCTGCTGAAGATATTGTCGGAACAGCGGGTGAAAGTTATCTTTATCACTGACCATGGGACAATCAGGGTCCAGAATCCTGTCAAGGTAGTAGGTGACAAGAATACTTCTTCCAACTTGCGTTATAAAATGGGGAGGAACCTCGACTATGACCCTAAGCAGGTTTTTGAAATAAAGAATCCGGAAAAAGCAATGCTCCCAAAAAGCAATATCAGCTCAAGATATATCTTTGCCATAAACAGGGATTTTCTGGTGTACCAGAACAATTATAATTATTATGCCGGATATTATAAAAACACTTACCAGCATGGAGGGATCTCAATGCAGGAAATGATGCTGCCTTTTGCAGTACTGGAGCCGGTTTCATGATGGAAATAATTATCAGACATAAGAAAGATATCCCTGCTGCTGTTAGAAAACTGCTTAAACATTCAGCCGGCAGCAGGATCTTTGCCTTCAATGGATCAATGGGTGCAGGCAAAACCACTATCATCAAAGCCATCTGCAGGGAACTTGGTGCTGCCGATATGACCAGCAGTCCAACGTTTACAATTGTGAATGAATACCGGAGAAAAGGCACCGATTCTCTTTTTCATATCGACCTCTATAGAATTAAAAAGACAGAGGAGGCTTATGACATAGGTATCGAGGAATATCTATCCGGCGGTTCATTTTGCTTCATAGAGTGGCCTGGTCTTATCGAACACATTCTTCCTGAAGGGACAGTAAATGTCTCCATTGCTGTGGGAGACAATGAAGAAAGGATACTTGGTATCTCATAGACAAATCTAATTTTGCTCCTATATTGCAATTTTTTTAACTTTGAAAAAATAACGTCCCCTTCAAAATGAATGACAAAGGCAAGAGCGGAAAAGTCAATATGGGAAACAGTGCTTTTATGCCAAAGGAAGAACATCTTGAAACTGCTGTGAGGTTCAGGAGAATTTCCATCGGCATCCCATGCGACACAAAGGATGATGAGAAAAGAGTTGCACTGACGCCTGAGGCCGTTAACCTGCTGGTGGAAGCCGATAATGAAGTCATCCTTCAGAAAGGAGCAGGTAACGGAGCTAATTATTCCGATAAGGATTACAGCGAGAATGGAGCAATAGTAACAGATTCTCCTGCCAGGGTCTTCAGTTCTGATGTAATAATAAAGGTAGCCCCCTTTTCCGAGAAGGAAGCAGATTATCTTAAAGGCAACCAGGTGCTTATATCATACCTCAATGTCCTCAAACTCAGTGAAAGTACACTTACCAAGCTTGTAAGGAAAAAGGTTACCGCAATTGCATTTGAAAAGATCCGTGATGCCAATGGTGCCATGCCCGTTATTGAATCAATGAGCGAGATCTCCGGTATTACATCTATTCTCCTTGCATCAGATTATCTGAGCAATCATCACGGCGGGAAAGGTGTCATGCTCGGAGGGATTACCGGTGTCACACCTACCGAAGTTATTATTCTGGGAGCAAATACAGCAGGTGAATTTGCAGCCAAGGCGGCTCTCGGATTAGGGTCGCAGGTTAAAATTTTCGACAGCTCGCTTCAGCAGCTCAGAAAGTTTGAAGCCCTTATGGGGCAGAGACTTCAGACATCAGTATTTCACCCGCAAGTCCTTAAAAAAGCATTGAAATCAGCCGATGTCGTCATTGGGGCCATTGAACTTGAGGATCTTAAACCATATTATTACGTGACTGAAGAGATGGTGCGTACCATGAAAAAGGGATCAGTCATTATCGATCTCAGCATTGACAGGGGCGGGTGTATTGAGACAACTGAATGCCGTGCACTCAGAGACCCCGTATATGAGAAACATGGAGTCATTCATTTTTCAGCCTGGAACCTGCCATCGAGGGTAGCCAGGACTGCATCAATTGCATTGAGTAATATCTTTGCACCACTGCTTCAGAATCTTGCAGAATCAGGCGGGATAACCCATTTACTTAAAAACGATATGGGTGTGAGGAGCGGAGCCTACCTTTACAACGGTATCCTCACAAATGAGACACTCGGAGAAAAATTCGGGATCCTGTCCAAAGACCTTGATCTGCTTCTTACAGCGTTCTGAAAACCATTAATAAAAGAGCACTGCTTTTTTGCCTTTGATCCTTATGCCGGCCTTCCTGCCTATATAAAATGACCGGTTGTTGGCGATGTGCCCGGCAGGGAAATTGAAGAATACCGGATATTTATACTCCCTGACGATTTCTGAAATGGTTTCTTCAGCGCTTTTCCCACATGGTGTTTTGCCATCCATAATATCATTTAATCCTCCTACGACCATGGCTTTAAGATCTTTCAGCTTGCCTGCAAGCTTCAATGAATACATCATCCTGTCGAGATGATAGAAATATTCACCCACCTCTTCAATGAATAAAATCTTCCCTGCCGTTTTTGGGTCCGCAGAAGTGCCTATAAGGCTGTAAAGGAGAGAGAGGTTTCCACCGGTCACTTCTCCTTCCGCTTGTCCGGCTCTGACAAACTCACCTTCCCATTCAACGGGCCTGCAGCCTTCAAATAACGCTGCCCGGAGCGAATCAAGCGTTTCTTTTGTCTTCCCGGGATTGGTATAATTCAGGGGCATTTCGCCATGAATAGAAATCATATTGCATTTTTCACTCAACCATGTATGAAGGATAGTTACATCACTGAATCCAATATACCATTTGGGAGTTTTCTTAAGTGAAGAAAAATCAATTTTATCTATGATCCTTAGCAATCCGTATCCTCCACTTGAACAGAAAATTGCTTTTATCTTCTTATTGGCAGTTGCTTTCTGGAAATCCGCCAGCCTCTCCTTATCGGAACCTGCAAACGGGCCTTCGTTTTTAAATGCATTCTTCCCGACATGTACTTTTAATCCCCACTCTTCCAACACTTTAATGGCACCTTCAACCTTGGTTTCATCAACGGCAAAAGCCGGTGAGACAATTGCTACCTCATCGCGGGGCTTCAGAAATGGCGGTTGGATCTTCCTGACAGGCATATAAAATATATTATACGTAAAAGTAATGCATATTGTTTCATTTTCAAACCAATACCATTGCGCCGTTGCGCCGCTGCGCCATTGTGCCGTTGAGCCTTTTTTATTACCTTTGGGTCGCTTTTATTTTGTTATCATGAAGAAATTTAAGAGATATCTTGTCACTTCAGCTCTGCCTTACGCAAACGGACCTCTTCATATCGGCCACCTGGCAGGTGTTTATGTACCATCCGACATTTATACAAGGTACCTCAGGATGAAGGGAGAGGATGTGATCTCAATCTGCGGCTCCGATGAGCATGGTGTCCCAATTACCCTGAAAGCCCGCAATGAAGGAGTCTCTCCGCAGGTGATAGTCGACAGATATCACGCAATAAACAAGAAAGCTTTTGAGGATTTCGGTATTTCATTTGATATTTATTCACGCACATCAAATAAGATCCATTATGAAACTGCTTCGGAATTCTTTCTTAAATTATACAATAAGGGAGAATTCATCGAGAAGACTTCCGAGCAATATTACGACGAGGAGGCAGGATGCTTTCTTGCCGACCGTTATATAATGGGCACCTGCCCGCATTGCGGAAACGAAAACGCATATGGCGACCAGTGTGAGAAATGTGGAACATCGCTTAGCCCTTCTGATCTCATTAACCCTCATTCAACGATCAGTGGCAGCAAACCTGTTCTGCGTGAGACTCTTCATTGGTATCTTCCGCTCGACAAATATGAACCCTGGCTCAGAAAATGGATCCTTGAAGATCATAAGGAATGGAAGACCAACGTCTATGGCCAGTGCAAATCCTGGCTCGATCAGGGGCTTCAGCCCAGGGCGGTAAGCCGCGACCTCGACTGGGGAGTGCCTGTGCCGGTTAAGGATGCAAAAGGAAAGGTTCTGTATGTTTGGTTCGATGCCCCGATCGGATATATTTCTGCCACCAGGGAACTTACGAAGGAGTGGGAGAAATACTGGAAAGACAGCGAGACAAAAATGGTTCACTTCATCGGAAAGGATAATATAGTTTTCCACTGTATTATTTTTCCTGCCATGCTCAATGCAGAGGGCAGTTTCATTCTTCCCGACAATGTGCCTGCAAACGAGTTCCTCAACCTCGAGAGCGATAAGATCTCAACTTCCAGGAACTGGGCGGTCTGGCTTCATGAATATCTTTCCGATTTCCCCGGCAAGCAGGATGTGCTCAGATATTCACTCTGTGCAAGTGCACCGGAGACAAAGGACAATGACTTCACATGGAAGGAGTTTCAGTCGCGCAACAACAATGAGCTTGTCGCAATTCTAGGAAATTTCGTTAACAGGACTCTTGTTCTCACCAATAATTATTACGAAGGAGAGGTGCCCGCCCGAGGCATTACAAATGATAATGACGAATCTGTTCTGAAGGAGATATCGGTGATAAGGACGAATGTTGAATCAGCTATTGAGAATTTCAGGTTCAGGGAAGCCCTTAAGGAAGCCATGAATCTTGCCCGTCTGGGAAATAAATATCTTGCCGATGCAGAACCCTGGAAAGTTGTAAAAACTGATCCTAAACGTGTTAAGACAATAATGAACATTGCACTGCAGATTACTGCCAACCTGACGATCATTCTCGAGCCTTTCCTTCCCTTCTCAATGGAAAAACTCAGAGGATGGATAAATACGGGTAAAGTAAAATGGAGCGATGCCGGGAAAACAGACCTGCTAGGTGCAGGACATCAGATAAATAAACCCGGACTTATGTTCGACAAGATCGAGGATGAGGAAATCAACAGGCAGATCGAAAAACTCTTGTCGACCAAAAAAGCCAATGAAACAGCTGCAGCAAAAAACAAACCGTCAAAGGACCCTGTGACATTTGACGATTTCTCCAGAATAGATATAAGGACAGCCACCATCCTGGAGGCTGAAAAAGTTCCCAAGACCACCAAGCTGCTTAAGCTCAAGATAGATACGGGTATTGATGTGCGGACAATTGTCTCTGGCATCGCGGAATATTATGAACCTCAGGATATTATTGGGAAACAGATCTCAATCGTTGCCAACCTGGAGCCCCGCAGCATAAAAGGTATCGAATCAAAAGGAATGATACTTATGGCCGAGGATAAGGACGGGAAACTCGTAATGGTCGCCCCTGCAGATAAGGTGAGCAACGGAAGCATGATAAAATAAATGTTGGTTTCCGATATTGGAATAAATAATAGAACTTAAAAAAGTTTCCCCTCCTTTTGAAGGAGGGGTGTCCCGACCGGAGTGTCGGGACGGGGTGGTTAAAAATAATCTGATTTATACCTTCTGATACCTATCCTTATATGAATCCACCATTAAACGTCTTCAACAGGAAGGAATTAACGGGAAATAGAAAATCCTTAAGAAAGAATTCGACTTCTGCAGAAGCAACGCTTTGGAAATTATTAAAGAACAAACAATTAGAGGGTAAAAAATTCCGACGTCAACAGAGTATTAATAATTTTATTGTTGATTTCTCTTGCCATTCCGACAAAATTATAATTGAGCTCGATGGAGATGGTCATGGTGATTATATCCAGATTCAAAAGGATGAAGAACGCGATAAATTTCTTCAACAAGCTGGCTTTAAAGTATTGAGATTTGAAAACAGATTTGTCTTTCAAGACCCTGAGTATGTTCTTTCAGAAGTCTCAAAATATTTTAAGAAGGATCCTGATACAGATTAAAATTACCACCTCCCCCCTGACGATACTGTCAGGGGTACTTCCCGCTGTGCGGGACAGGCTCTCCTCCAAGAGGAGGAGAAAGTTCTCTTAATTTTAGTATCCCCTTCAGGTAACGAAAAAGAGATCATAAATCCTTACAAATAAAAAAGCCGATTCAATTGAATCAGCCTCCATTCAGCATTATCTTTCCTTATATTTTCTTAACCCAGGAACCCGGAAATTTATTGGAGATGCTGTCTCTTTTCCCCTCTGCAGCATTAAGGTCTATGCATTTCATTGCACTGACCCTGTAGAATCCGTTAGGCCCTTCAATGATCTCGGGAGTATAGCCTTGTTTTGAGAGCATACTGACCTGAATATCAGCGTTTTGTCTGATCTTAAAACTGCCTGTAATTATATAATATGAATCTGTTACTTCAACAACCGGGATTACAGTTTCAACAACAGGCTGCTGAATTTTCTCCTCTCCGGCATTTATTGTCGCCTTCGGAACACCCTGGTCAACCGCTTCCCTGTTGCTTTCAAACTCAGCTTTTGCCAGCGGATTCAGACTGGAGGTTTCAACTTTTGACTTAAACAATTTAGTCTTCAGGGGAACTGCCACCATCAGTGCAAGAAGCGGAACAATAACAGCAGCTCTCCAAAGTATCTTCCTGGTTGAGGAATGCTTAACCGGGTTTTTATCTATATGTTTCGCAATACGGCTGCGTACATCATAACCTTCAAGGGGAGGAAACTGAAATGATTCAAGACCATAGGAATCGAGATGATAATTTACATTCCTGTCGGGTTCGAACTGTACATTCCCCTCCTGGTTATTGATGAAGCTTCCGATATTATCAAACACCACTTTCTCGCCTCTTTCAAGCTTTTTCCGCAAGCCTGTGACAAATCCTTCAACAATATTGCGTGCGTCGCCATAACTGATTTTGGAATGATCTGAAACTCTCCCTACCAGAAGACCATCGTTGTGATTCAGGTTCCTGTTAAAAGAGATCTGCTTTACAGGTGGATAAAAAGTTGACGTGCTTTTATCAATACGGGCAGGGGTATAATTCCCTATTAAGCCTCCAAAGCCAGGGACAATAACACAATCGTGGCTGAAAAGCAGTTCCCGTATAAAAGCAGTTACATCCATTAGTTTGATGATTACTTTTACAAAAATAAGAAAAATCCCGAATCGTTGAAATAATCTTGTCATCAAATCTGGTTTTATCAGCGCATTTCTGCGTAATCTGCGGGAAAACAATTTCTTCTTTGCCGATGATGTCGCAGATTTTCTCGAAAATTCATTATTTTCGTAGTTCCAATAATTATGCTTGAGATGAGAGATATTCAGATGGTCGATCTTAATGCGCAGTACGGGAAACTTGGTGTTGAGATAGATGCTGCAATAAGGTCGGTGATAAATTCTACAGCTTTCATTAAGGGACCTGAGGTTAAGAAATTTGAAGAAGAGCTTCAGAAATACCTTGGCTGTAATCATGTTATATCATGTGGAAACGGAACTGACGCGCTTCAGATCGCAATGATGGCTCTCAGGATGAAACCCGGGGATGAAGTTATCACAACAAATTTCACCTTTATCGCTACAGTAGAAGTAGTGGCCCTTCTGGGACTGAAGCTTGTCCTTGTCGAACCGGATCCTCATAACTATAATATTTCTGTCGACTCAATCAGAAAAGCAATCACCCCGCGTACAAAGGCAATAGTCCCGGTTCATTTGTTTGGACAATGTGCTGATATGGAAAGTATTATGAAGCTTGCGAACGACAAGGGACTATATGTAATTGAAGATGCTGCCCAGGCCACGGGGGCTGATTATATCTTCTCCGACGGAACGCGCAAAAAGGCCGGGACTATTGGAACAATAGGGACTACATCTTTCTTCCCATCAAAAAACCTTGCCTGCTACGGCGACGGCGGCGCCATGTTGACCAATGATGATAACCTTGCACGGAAGCTGAGAAGCATTGCCAATCATGGCATGAAAGAGAGATATCATTATGATGACATCGGTGTTAATTCGAGACTCGATACTATACAGGCAGCAATACTCCTGGTCAAGCTTAAATATCTCGACAACTTTAATGCCGCCAGGAGAAAGGTGGCAGATTCTTATGATAAAGCTTTCTCGAAGCATCCGGAAATTATTATCCCTGAAAGAGCTGGTGATTCGACTCATATATTTCATCAGTACACGATCAGGGTCAGAAATGGGAAACGGGATGCTCTTAAGAAATATCTTGAGTCGGTAAAAATACCGGCTATGATCTATTACCCCGGACCACTGCATACTCAGGAGGCATACCGGTACCTGGGCTACGACGAAAATGATTTCCCGGTTACATCAGGTCTCTGCAGTGAAGTGCTGTCGCTGCCAATGCACCCTGACATGGAGCAGGAACAACTTGATTATATTATACTTAACGTTTTGAAATTCCTCGAAAAGAAATAGTTATGAATAAGGATTTTTTCGCTCATGAAACTGCGGTTATTGATGAAAACTGCAAAATTGGCAAAGGAACCAAAATATGGCATTTCAGCCATGTAATGACAGGGGCAGAGATAGGTGAAAACTGCAATATAGGTCAAAATGTGGTTGTCTCCCCTGGCGTTAAGCTCGGCAGGAACGTCAAGGTTCAGAATAATGTATCAATATATACCGGGGTAATCTGCGATGATGATGTCTTCCTTGGGCCTTCAATGGTGTTTACCAATATTATCAATCCCCGCAGCGCCATCATCCGAAAAGAGAACTATGAGACCACTATAGTAGAAAAAGGCGCTTCAGTCGGAGCAAATTCAACAATCGTTTGTGGCAATATAATTGGCATGTATGCATTCATCGGCGCCGGTGCAGTAGTGACTAAGGACGTTAAGCCCTATGCCCTTGTTGTTGGAAATCCTGCAAGACAAACGGGATGGATGAGCGAATTCGGGCATAAGCTTGCATTTGATAAAAAAGGATACGCAATATGTCCTGAAAGCGGCGACAGATACCATCTCGAGAATGGTATCGTTTCTAAAATTATTTAGTAGTTTTATCCTTCATTAAAAGTAGTATAATGGACTCTACTCCCAAAAATTTTGGTTTAATAGGTGTGGCAGGATATATAGCTGTCCGCCATCTTAAAGCAATAAAAGATACAGGGAATATTCTCCTTGCAAGCCTTGATAGATTTGATTCTGTGGGCCGCCTTGACAGTTACTTCCCGAATAGTGATTTTTTTGTCGAGTTCGAGCGTTTCGACAGGCATTTTGATAAGCTCAAAAGATCCGGTACAAAGATCGACTATGTAAGCATTTGTTCACCAAATTACCTGCATGATTCACATATCCGGTTTGCCCTCAGGCACCAGGCTGACGCAATATGCGAAAAACCGATAGTTCTCAATCCATGGAACATTGATGCATTGCAGGAAATTGAAATTGAGACTGGCCGCAAGATATATACAGTCCTCCAGCTGCGACTGCATCCCAAGTTACTGGAACTCAGGGATAAGATCCATAATGGTCCGAAAGACAAAGTATATGATGTCGATCTTACTTATATCACAAGCAGGGGAAACTGGTATTTTATTTCATGGAAGGGTGATATTCAAAAATCAGGAGGTGTTGCCACCAATATAGGAATACATTTCTTTGATATGCTGGGATGGATTTTCGGTGAGGTAAAGAATAACGTCGTCAATTTTTCTGACCCTAATAAGGCAGGAGGCTACCTCGAACTTAAGAACGCCAGGGTAAGATGGTACCTGAGCCTTGATGATAATGATCTCCCTCCGGAATTAAAGGAAAAAGGACAAAGAACGTACAGGTCTGTAACCGTTGAGGGTGAAGAGGTTGAATTCAGTGAGGGATTTTCGGACCTGCACACGAAGACCTATGAAGATATACTTGCAGGCGGCGGATTTGGATTGGAAGAGGCACGACAGTCAGTAGTGACTGCTTACTCGATAAGAAATGCAAAACCGATAGGCCTTCAGGGTAACTACCATCCTATTTTAAAAAAACTTGGTCTTTAATGAAAAAGAAAATCGTTGTCACCGGGGGAACCGGCTATATAGGATCGCACACGGCTGTTGAACTTATCAATGAAGGTTTTGAAGTTATCCTGATCGACAACCTTTATAACTCTGAAGCTATTGTTGCTGACCGTATTGGAGAGATAACTGGTGTTAAACCTGAACTTGAAGTGTTCGACCTTTGCAGGAGAAAAAAGGTGAGCAATTTCTTCAATGAAAACAAAAACATATCTGCTATCATTCATTTTGCAGCCTATAAAGCAGTTGGAGAATCTGTTGATAAGCCGCTTGAATATTACCGCAATAACCTCGTTTCACTGATAAACCTACTGTATGCAATGAGGGAATTCAGCATTCCATCAATTGTTTTTTCATCATCATGTACAGTTTATGGGCAACCTGAAAAACTTCCGGTAACCGAAGAAGCCCCTGTACAACCTGCAATTTCACCTTACGGAAACACGAAGCAGATCGGCGAGGAGATAATCAGGGACACCATTGCTGCAAGCAAGGGCCTGAAAGCAATTTCATTGAGGTATTTCAATCCGATTGGAGCCCATCCTTCAGGCCTCATAGGTGAACTGCCACGCGGAGTGCCTGAAAACCTTGTTCCATTCATTACACAAACCGCGTCCGGAAAAAGGGATGAACTGAAGGTTTTCGGCAATGATTACACTACTCCAGATGGTTTCTGCATCCGTGATTATCTTCATGTTGTCGATCTTGCAAAGGCCCATGTGATAGCAGTAAAAAGAATGATTGAAGGAAAAAATAAAAAGAGGTTTGAAGTATTTAACCTTGGAACAGGAAAAGGTGTTTCTGTCCTTGAAGCTATCAGGTCATTCGAACGCGTCTCAGGCAAAAAGCTTAAATACAGGATCACAGACAGAAGGGCCGGTGACATTGAAAAGATATGGGCAGACCCTTCATTTGCCAACAAAGAGCTTGGGTGGAAAACTATCAGCTCCCTCGATGAAGCAATGAAGACAGCCTGGGAATGGGAAAAGAAGATCAGGAAGAAAAAATAGGCACTATGAATAGCAAAAAGACAGTACTTATAACCGGGGGTGCAGGCTTTATAGGCTCACATGTGATAAGGCGATTTATTAAAAATTATCCTGATTACCTGATAGTGAATGCTGACAAGCTTACCTATGCAGGCAATCTTGAAAATCTTTCCGATATTGATAAAAACAAGAATTATCGCTTTGAAAGAGTAGATATAGTCGACAAAATAGCTGTTTCAGGGCTGTTTCAGAAGTACAGTTTTGACGGTATCGTTCATCTTGCAGCTGAATCGCACGTCGACAGATCAATAACCGGACCAGATGAATTTGTATTTACCAACATTATTGGTACGGTAAATCTTCTTAATGCCGCACTTAACAGCTGGCAGAAAATCTTTGAAGGCAAGCTCTTTTATCACATCTCTACCGATGAGGTTTTCGGTTCGCTTGGCAGAGAAGGGATGTTCACCGAAAAGACAGCCTATGATCCAAAGAGCCCATATTCGGCATCCAAGGCAAGCTCCGACCATCTGGTAAGAGCATATAATCACACCTTCGGAATTCCTGCTGTTATTTCTAACTGTTCGAATAACTACGGTCCCAACCAGTTTCCTGAAAAGCTCATACCTCTGGCCATCAATAACATCAGGAACAATAAACCGGTTCCGGTTTATGGCAAGGGGGAGAACATTCGCGACTGGCTTTATGTAGAGGATCATGCTGCAGCCATTGATCTTATTTTTCACCGCGGGAAACAGGGTGAAACTTATAATATCGGTGGCAATAATGAGTGGAAGAACATCGACCTCATCAAACTGCTTTGCAAAATAATGGACAGGAAACTTGGAAGGAATCCGGGTGATTCAGAGAAGCTGATAACTTATGTCAAGGACAGGCCGGGGCATGATCTCAGATATGCAATTGATTCATCGAAGCTGCAAAAAGAGATGGGCTGGAAGCCAATTCCGGACTTTGAAGAGGGGCTTGAAAAAACTGTTGAATGGTATCTCGCCAATGAAAAATGGCTTGAGAATGTTATTTCCGGCGATTACGAAAAGTATTACGATTCAATGTATTCAGGAAGGTAAGGCTTTTGTTATTTTATCCTGCCCAATCTTTCAATAAGTTCATTGCCCAGTGCGGTTTTCTTTTTAATATGATCCTGGATAGCTGCCACAACGCTGTTTGATTCA
This sequence comes from Bacteroidia bacterium, assembly GCA_026391595.1. Classification (GTDB taxonomy): domain Bacteria; phylum Bacteroidota; class Bacteroidia; order Bacteroidales; family VadinHA17; genus LD21. Next base: position 8,478 of record JAPLDY010000003.1, on the reverse strand, counting down.
AACTCGCCTCTTACCTGTTCAAAATCGCGTTTCTTGATATCTTCACCGCCGTCAATGCCAAATCCGGTCATTGAGGAGAGTGTAAATTCCTTTCGGGCATCCTCATAAAGCATCTTGTCAAGATCTATAACGCTCCTCTTCCAGTTTTCAACAAGAGCTATCACATCAGCAGAGGTGAATTTACTCACCGGCTTGCCAGCCTCTTCTTCAATTCTTTCACAGGCCCAGATCCATTCCCAGTCATAGTATGAACTATGCATATTCCTGAATTCCTCTTCTATCTGGTATAACGACTTAATCCTGCCTGCTTCGATGTCATCGAGTAGCTTTTCAATCACTCTCTGGGGAGTAATAAGTCCGGCAATATCGACCCATTCGCCGTTTCCGTGCGACTTGTCGGGTTCGAGCCTTTTCTGAAGATCCTTGTTGGTTTTAAACTGGACCTTTTCCAGCCTCTTGATGAGAGAGTTGCCCAGGAACTTGTTTATCCCGGTCTGATACATGACGATGCCTCTCTCAAGCGAAGGGCCTTTTATCATCATATTATTATAAGTATATGAACCTGAAACTCCTCCTGCGACAGATTTGATCCTGCGGAGAAGGTCTCTTCCCTCAAACATCTTTCTGATAGTGTATGGGCTGAGCAGGTTGAAATTGACCTGATCGATCTTTACAAGATCTTTTCTCCTGTCGCGTTTTGGCCATTTCTGTGCATCCCTTATGGTACCGACACTTCTCAGGTTGATGCCGGGAACGAGAATGCTCTCATCATTGCTTTCAATAAGGTACGAGAATGGAAGCGAAGATGTATCCATATTCTTATAATGTCTTCCCATGACAAGGGTGAACGGGCCGATGCGTGCTGGCCAGAGAAGGTATGAATCACTGGTTGTCTTTGAGCCTCTCTCCATTATGCCCTGGTGAATGGGGCCGAGCTTATACATATGATTGCTCTGGTTTGATCCGCTGCCGGCGTTCATGAAGGAAAAGATTCCGGCAATGAGCAGTGTGGATTTATGATGGGTGACAGTATACGGACCTGCAAATATTGAACATGCCTCGCCGTGAAATCCTGCACAGTTGGCAAAAAAGAGAGAATTCTCGGCTGAATAGTGTTTCCCGAGTACACATCCCTGGCCAATAAAACATTTATCGATAAGGGTCGATTCGGTTACAATTGATCCGGAGCAAACTATGAAATGTTCCATTATGACTCCGGGGCCAATGAATACCGGATCTTCCTTACAGCTGTTGACCGATCCTTCATTCAGGCTCATGGTTCCTTCAACGCAACTGTCCGGACCAAACCTCACATTCCGGATATTCCGGCAATTAAGTATCCTTGAATTGGTGCAGATAATTCCACAATCGGAAGTAAGTGATTTTGAATAGTCGGCCACCATCTTTTCAATTTTACCGATTGCTTTGATCCGGTGTCTGTAAAGTGCGATGATATATGCTTCCTGTGCTGAAAGCCGGTCCCATATTTTTACTGCCCTGCCGCCTGTTTCTGTAAGAACGGCTACTTCAGTTCCATTTCCGAAAGTAGACTTTCCTTCGGTGTGTATTTTGCCGCAGTTCTTTATGACAACCCCATCTTCAATTATGTAATTGGCGATATAATCACCTATATTGCTGATCAGTACATCGGAACCTATCGTGCAATTATGGATATGGGCATTTGAAATCCCGAATTTTATTCTGACTCCCGATTCATCTGTATATGAACCTTTAAAGATTCCAAGTTTTATGTCACCCGAAAATGTAATATTCATGCACCGTGAAGGATCAAATCCTTCCATGACCGTTACCCTGCCCCAGTCGTCACATCTGCAGCTATTGGCTGTCAGAGTTCTTATCTCAGGACCGGAAAGGTTCCGGAATTTTTTTGATGGGCTCATTTTGGAACAATTAAGTATATCTTATTCCACAGTTACTGATTTGGCAAGATTCCTTGGCTGATCTACGTTGCATCCCCTGAGTACAGCTATATGGTAGGACAAAAGCTGCAGAGGAATTACTGCAAGTATTCCTGAAAAAGCAGCAAGTGTCTCAGGCACTTCAAGAACATAATCGGCCATCTTACTTATGATCTCATCCCCCTCCGTAACTATGGCGATTACCTTTCCCTTTCTTGCCTTTATCTCCTGGATATTGTTGATTATCTTTTCGTAAGTGTCGTCTTTTGTTGCTACGACAACCACCGGCATGTTCTCATCTATAAGGGCAATTGGTCCGTGTTTCATTTCGGCTGCCGGGTATCCTTCAGCATGAATGTAGGATATTTCCTTCAGCTTTAGCGCACCTTCCAGGGCTACCGGGAACAGATAACCCCTCCCAAGGTAAAGTGCATTATGGCAGTCCCGGAAGATTTTTGAAAGCTCTTTTGCCTGTTCATTGACACCAAGTGCCTTTTCAATCTTTCCCGGGATTGAAACAAGCTCGGTGATCAATTCCTTATAATATGAATCTGAAATTATTCCCTTCAGGTGTCCTAATTCGAAAGCCATCATAGCAAGTACTGTCACCTGCGTTGTAAATGCTTTTGTAGAAGCAACGCCAATTTCAGGACCGGCATGAGTATAAACACCTGCATCTGTTTCGCGGGGAATGCTGCTGCCAACAACATTACATATTCCAATTACCTTCGCACCTTTTTGCCGTGCCAGTTTCACGGCAGCAAGAGTATCAGCTGTCTCACCGCTCTGACTTATTGCTATTACAATATCTCCCTTTTTGATTATCGGATTTCTGTACCGGAATTCCGAGGCATATTCGACCTCAACGGGTATCCTGGTATATTCCTCAAAAAAATATTCTCCAAGCAGTCCGGCATGCCAGGAAGTACCGCAAGCGATTATTATTATCCTTTCAGACTGTGACATTGTTTCGAGAACATCATGAAGCCCTCCCAGCATTATGCCGGAATGATCGGGAAGCACTCTCCCCCTGAATGTGTCGTGGATTGCTCTGGGCTGTTCGAAGATCTCCTTGAGCATAAAATGATCAAATCCTTCCTTGTCGATCTCTCCGAGTTTCAGATCGATCTTCTTTACTTCGGGTTTTATCTGCTCATTCTTAAGTGTCTTCAGGATGAGTTCATCTTTTCTGATGATTGCCAGGTCGTCGTCGTTGAGGTAAATCACTCTCTGTGTATATTCTACTATTGGCGTCGCATCGGATGCTATGAAATTCTCACCTTCTCCTACACCTATAACAAGAGGGCTGCCTTTCTTTGCTGCAAACAATTTGTCGGGTTCCTTTGAGCAGATTATTACAAGGCCATAAGCTCCTTCTACTCTGTTGAGAGCAAGTGTTATTGCCTGTTCAGCAGTAAGGTCTCCTTCAATATACATATGTTCGATCAGGTTAGCCAGCACTTCTGTATCGGTTTGGCTGGTAAAGACGATACCTCTTCCCTGGAGGTGTTTTTTCAACGTTGCATAATTTTCGATTATCCCGTTATGGACAACGATGAAATTGCCTTTAAATGAAACCTGCGGATGTGCATTAAGCTCATTCGGTTCGCCATGAGTCGCCCATCTTGTATGTCCCATGCCGATAGTTCCGTTAAAGCTTGATTTACTGACCATTTCCTCAAGGTCCCTGACTCTTCCCTTGCATTTAAAGATCTTTGTCTCGCCATTTACAAGAGCAAGTCCTGCTGAATCATATCCCCTGTACTCAAGTCTTTTAAGACCGTTTATAATTATCTCGCGTGCAGGTTTTGATCCTATATAACCTATTATTCCGCACATAAATCAATACGATTTAGATTAAAGGACACGAATTTATACAATTTGGTTCGGAAAATCTAGAACTTGGTATAGGTAAATTCAAATTTAATAGGCTTATAGCTGTCATTGGCCCTCAGGATTACGTTATTACCTGCAGATGGAAGCAGGAACATTTCCAGTTCAGGAAGGATAACTTTTTTAATTGTATCATTGAGAAAGCCCTGAACAAAAGTAGCTATATTCAGATTATATACATCATCTGCTTCATCCGTGGAAGTTGTGTCAGCAGTCCCGTTGTAAAATGAAGTACCCGTTTCGGGAACATAGTATCTTGATCCCGTGGTCGTCTTATATTTCAGATAGAGAGAAGCCGGAATAGTTGATCGTTTGTAGATATCATGATCGTACACAACCGGGATTTTCAGACGTGCTTTATTGACAGAAATATTATGCCCGCTCATAACATTCTTTAAGGAATCAAGGCTCGTCAGAATAAGTTCTGTAAACAGACCATTGAATGTCTGGGCATAAGAAAGCGTATCAAGATATGTGAGATCGTTAATATGCCCTATCTTCCTGCCTGGTTCTGCGGTTGAATGATCGTGCCTGTAAAGGTTGAAAGATGCGTTTGTGGTTATGGCATCAAGCAGGAAGGTCATTGTCTTCTTTTCTGTTAATAAATCATGACCATAGATTGCGAAATAGTTGTGATAGGAATCTGTTGGTGCTGCAACGCTTAATGAAATGAAAATGGGGTTAGCCGGAGAGATTAGCTGAAAATACAATCCCCTGAAAAAGGTTCTGAAATCAGCAGTATCACTGCTGTGAAAAAGCATCGAGGGGTTCCTTAGCAGGTAAGATCCGAATGCCGTATCCACATCAAGCTCTATATTATTAATGGTATCCCCCTGGAGAACAGGAAGATCTACGTCCGGGATAGTATACCCAGTAAGAGCAACAGACTGGCTGGAATAATATGCAGAGTCGTTGTAGATTACGTCGGCAATCTCCGACATTCTCAAAAAATGCTTAGCTGCTGTATCTCCTGTAACGTTTAGCAGCCGCAAAAATAATTTTACAGAATCGACTTTGAAAGAACCTCCGTCCCATTCAGTTGAAAGTCTTAACTGTGATACAAATTCGCCAGTCGTTGTTCCAAAATAGGGATCGTAGATACTGCCCAGATAAGAAGTGGAAGGCATTTCTGATGAAATCGAATCCCTGTACATGGTGTATGATCTCACATGCAGCAATTTTGAGTCTATCGTGACGAAATCGGAGGCTGGCAGAAGTTTGCTTCCTGCAATGCTTGCAGGATCTTCACAAGAACCTGCCACAAACATTAAACCGGCTAACATTGCCGGAATAAAAAATTTTGTTTTATGTTCAGAAGAACTGATTCGGTGGATATAATTATGAAAGTAACTTGTCATAAAATTCATTATAGGCATCAATATATTCTGTTTCGTCTTTATAGGGGAGCACCGGTTTGTTGATTGTCTTAATATATTTTGCCAGCTCCCCGTTTATTTCTTCGCTCCCGATAATGATTGCGTCAGAATACTTGATGGCGAGTTTTGAAACATTTACAAAATCAGGCTTCTTCACAAGCTTTAGGTTTTCTCCATCTATCCCGTCAAACCGTAATTTATCGGCGAACGTTGATCTAAACGGTGTTTTGAAATCATTATTGTAGGTGGAATAGATAATCTTATAATTGTGAAAAAGCGGATCGTCGCTGTAAATGCTCCTCAGATATATCGGCACCAATGCTGACATCCATCCGTGGCAGTGTACTATATCGGGTGCCCACCGCAGCTTTTTTACGGTTTCGATTACGCCGCGCGCAAAAAAGAGGGCACGTTCATCATTATCCTCAAATTCCTTTCCTGATGCATCTGTCACAATATGCTTCCTCTGGAAGTAATCATCGTTGTCGATGAAATAGACCTGCATTCTGGCGCTCTGAATTGAGGCAACCTTTATAATAAGAGGATGATCTGTATCGTCGATTATCAGGTTCATCCCGGAAAGCCTTATCACTTCATGAAGCTGATTCCTTCGTTCGTTGATACAACCATAACGGGGCATGAAGGTCCGGATCTCCTTCCCTCTCTCCTGAATGCCCTGAGGCAGATATCTCCCGATCTTTGATAATTTTGTCTCCCCCAGATATGGAGTTATCTCCTGTGAAATGAATAATACCTTTCTGCTTTCCATGTACCTGACTGGATACCATTTCGTATCAAGGTGCAAAGATAATAATAAAAAATGAGAAAAATTACAACAGCATCTTTGCTTGTTGCTGGTTACTAGTTGCCGGTCACCCGTTACTTATTACCCCCCAGCCCCCCAACTACTCTTTATACACATCTATGTATTATGTTGATATATAAGTTTATACTGTGTATTTAGACCCTTTATTTAAGATCAAATATCAGGATTTAGATTCCAAAAGATCCTTTAGCATCCTATTTCTCAGACACCTCAACTTATGATGATTTGTGGATACATAAGGAGATTCCTCATCCCGAATCCTCGGGATTCGGAATGACATCTAATTATTTAAATGGGGGGAAGAAGCGGTGATTCGCACTGGTTAAATTGCCCATTTTAAATTATTCTTATGCGAATCGCCGCTTCTTCCCCTTTACTACCCTTATTCAAATGTCATTCCGAGGCGAAGCCGAGGAATCTCCTGCCTTGTCAACCATTTCCATAAAGATGTGTATAAAGGGTACTAGCCCCCCTGAAGGGGGGTTAGAACCATTAAATGTCAAAATTGTTTTATTGATTTTGAGCCCCCTTTAGGGGGCAGGCACGCTTTAGCGTGACGGGGGTTGAGCCAGCAACTGGCAACTTAAATTAATTACTATTAGCTTTGTATGTTAAATTTTCTTAAATGAAAATTATAAATACAGTAACAGGGCTTAAGAAGCAGGTTAAAGTGCTGAAGCTGTCTCCTTTGGGATTCGTACCTACAATGGGCGCCCTGCATGAAGGTCACATATCTCTGGTAAAGAATGCAACAAAGAGATGTCCTCTGGTCGTTGTCAGCATATATGTGAATCCCACACAATTTAACGACAAGGATGACCTGAAGAACTATCCCAGAACTATTGAAGCAGATCTTGCTCTTTTAAAGAATCATCTCCGAAAAGATGATATTGTATTTACACCTGACGACAGAGAGGTATATCCGGCTGAAGACAAGCGGATCTTCAGCTTTGGCAATCTTGATAAGGTTATGGAGGCACTTCATCGGCCAGGTCACTTTAATGGTGTAGGCCAGGTAGTGAGCAGGCTTTTCGATATTGTTGAACCTGATATTGCTTTTTTCGGTATCAAGGATTTTCAGCAGGTGGCTGTAATCAAATCGATGGTAAGGCAGCTTAAGCTTGGAGTCAGGATCATGTCCTGCCCTATTATCCGCGAGGCAGACGGCCTGGCAATGAGCAGCCGGAACAGGCTTCTTGAGAAAGAGATCAGGAAAAAAGCTCCTGTTATTTTTAAAACAATCTCAAAGGCTGCTGAAATGATCTGTGATAATGATATCCCTGAAATAAAGAAATTTGTAAAATCTTCCATCGAAAAAGAATCCGGATTCAGGATTGAATACTTTGAAATAGCAGATGATACCGATCTTGTTACCATCAGCAAAAAGAGTGAAATAAAAACAGGAAAGCGCTATTATGGCTGCATCGCAGTGAAAGCCGGAAATATACGTCTTATAGATAATATTGAAATCCCATTGGTGTGAATCAAAAGGTTATTACCTTTGCGTTCTATTTTCATTTCATCTGATTTCAGACTATGCTTATCGAAATTCTTAAATCGAAGATCCACAGGGTAACTGTCACTGAAGCCAACCTGAATTATATAGGAAGCATCGCCATCGATGAAGATCTGATGGATGCTGCCAACATAATTGAGAACGAAAAGGTCCAGGTGGTGAATATTAATAACGGGGAACGCCTCGACACATATGTAATTAAAGGCAAAAGGGGTTCGGGAGCTATTTGTCTTAACGGTGCAGCAGCACGCAAGGTACAGGTTGGAGATATTCTCCTGATAATGTCGTATGCAACAATTGAATTTGCTGAAGCAAAACAATTCCAGCCAAAAATTATTTTCCCGGATACCAAAACAAATAAACTGATTTGAACTTCAGGAAATTCGTTATACAGGCTTTGAAGTTTCTCGGATTTCTTGCCGTTGGAATTTTATTATTATGGCTTGCTTTCCGTAATGTTGATTATAAAAGCCTTGCCAGCGATCTGAAAGAAGCAAATTATTACTGGCTCCTACTGTCAGTCTTTTTCAGTCTTGTGGCTTTTCTCTCACGTGCCCGCCGCTGGCAATTGCTGATTCATCCACTTGGTTTTCGTCCTTCATTCTGGCACACCTTCCATGCAATGATGATCGGATACGTGGCAAATCTTGCCCTGCCAAGAATAGGAGAAATAACACGTTGCGTGGCACTGGGAAAGAAAGAAAAAATAGCTGTTGACAAGCTTGTCGGTACTGTCATCATTGAACGTACTATTGATTTCCTTTCGGTTATTCTTTTCCTGGTAGTAATTATATTTACAAGCGGAGCATTAATTAATGAGTTCCTGAAAGAAAGCATTTTTATTCCATTCAGGGAAAAAGTTTTCTCTTTTTGGAGCTTCTCCTGGATATTTTGGGCATTACTGGCTTTGTCAGGTTTTATCGGCCTCTATCTGATGGTCCGTTATAG
>JAPLDY010000074.1 GCA_026391595.1 Bacteroidia bacterium | reverse complement strand
CTATGGCAGCCGGTGCAGGAAGTTTGCATTATCGGCCAGATTGTGCCTGAGAAAGTGATCGGATTTAGGGTATCGCATGTTTCACCGCAAAACTGGTCAAGGGCGCCATAGCTGATCCATGCAGCTATCGAGTCGATCTCTGCGATAGTAAGCTGTGGTTTTCCGGCAGGCGGCATTTTCTCCTCCCCCGATGAGACCCTGATAACTTCATATAGCTTACTTTTAGCCGGATTTCCGGGAGTTACTGATGTCATTGTGGAACTGTAACTGGAAAACACATAACCTTCCCGGTGTGAAATTTGATCATGGCATCCGGATGTAGCGCATTTAGAATTAAGAACAGGGAGAATGTCCCTAGAAAAACAGGCAAGAGGATTGACAGATCCATTTTCAGGCACTGTCGTTACCCGACAGGTTGTCAGCATTGCTCCCTGTTCGATCCAGAGCCTGATCATTCCCCTGTTTTCAATTGAGAGAGGCTGGTTTGGAGGCATTTTATTTTCTCCTGTTGTCGCGATAATTGCTTTGTATATCCTGCTGGAATATGGTTTCCCCGGTTCCACGGCATGGCTAATAGTCACGTAGCTTGTAAGGAGAAGATCTGTTTCTCCCTTACCATCATGGCATCCTGAGATGGCGCAGCTGTTCTGGAATATGGGAAGAACGTCCTTTTCAAAGCAGACCTCGGGGATATTTCCAATATCGGCATTGTGTGTGCAGGAGTAGACCCCGGAGAAAATTGTGAAAAATAAAAGAAACCCGAGAAAAGGGATGGTTTTGTCAACTTTCATTCGCAGAAATTTTATAAGTGTTTATTTATCAGTAAATATATGATAGAAAAAAACATTATTGGTAAAATGATAAATGCTAAATAACATACAAATCTAAACCGCAATTCCCGGCAAATTTACCCCAAAATACTTTAAGTACCCCAACTCTTTACATTTACCCTCCAACCGGTTAAGTACCCCCCAACCCCCCTAAAGGGGGGCCATAAACCCAAGAGGGGCTATAAACCAAAGGGGGGCAATAAACCCAAAGAGGGGCAATAAACCAAAGGGGGGCAATAAACCCAAAGAGGGGCAATAAACCCAAAGGGGGGCAATAAACCCATATGGTATATAATAATAGAATTGTGTAAATTTGGATAATTCGCTGCAAATAAAAAATAATGAGATCAAGAGTTATTGAAAGAAACATGTTCTATGGCGCTAGTCGTAATATTTTTGAAAGGGTACATGGATTAAGAAAGAAGATGACCTTGACAGAAAAGATTATGTGGGAAGAATTAAAAAACACAAAATTGTTTAAAGTCAAATTCAGGCGGCAGCACCCTATTGATATTTTTATTGTTGATTTTTATTGTCATGAATTAAAACTTGCAATTGAAATTGACGGAGAGATTCATTTAAAAGAAGAAATAAAAGAATATGATAATGGCAGAATTCACGATATTGAAAAACTTGGGATTAAAATCCTTCGGTTTACCAATGATGAAGTCCGTTTCCATAAAACCAGAGTGGTCAAAAAGATTATAGTAGAAATAGCCAATTTAAAACTGAATTCAGAAATACCTCTTTAAAAGTACATCCGCAGCTAATATAAATTTGGGGTTTCAACCCCCCTTTAGGGGGGCAGGGGGGTATTTAGCATATTTCTTCTTCAAATTCCTTTTCAAAATTCGGAGTGAAAATCCCCTTTCCCAGATTTCTTTTGATTTCCTCTAAAGGCCAGAATCTTCCATCATCTATTTCCCCCGGATCAATAACAGGGACCTCCTCTGAAGTACCTGTAAATGAATATACAAACTCTCTCTCGAGGGATGATTTCCAGATATATTTTTTAATTAAGCGGAATTTGAAATTCTTTAATCCAAGCTCTTCTTCCGCTTCTCTTTTAAGCGCTTCCTCAGCCCTCTCTCCCGGACTGACATGCCCGCCAACAGAAGTGTCCCACTTTCCCGGCAGAAGGTCTTTTGTCATCGCACGCTTCTGCAGGAATAGCTCTCCCTTTTTATTTAAAAGATGTAGATGAACAACAGGATGAAGCAGCATACTCCTGCCATCGTGACAAACAGAACGGGGCGCACAGGATATTTCATTGCCTTCCTCATCAACAACAGGGAACATTTCGATGGAATTGTTTTTATTCATTTGTCAAAAATATAAATATCTTAAATATTGGCCGCTCCCCCTCCCGTCCCCCTCTCCCAAAGAAAGAGTGGGAAGCTTAATAGCATGTTTTTGCCCCCCTGGGGGGCTAATTCATTGTTTTTAAGGAAGTTCCCTTATGTATTGGATTTGGGCCCCCTTTAGGGGGCAGGCAACGCTTCAGCGTTGCCGGGGGTTCTCCCCGTAATGCTAAACATACATTTAATTGTATTTCCATCTTCATCAACAACTGTAAGTCTGTGCTCACCGGCATCTGACATGATCTCAAGCTGGTGTATATGTTTAGTTGTTCCAATGTAATTGTCATCGAGATGCCAGAAGACCTTTTTCGCCGGATTGCGGTGAGCCACTTCAGCGATGACCCTTGTAAGAGCCCCTGTCTGATCCCGCGGGATGAACATCTTCGCCCCGGAGGTAGGATATATGAACTCCATAACCGGGATCCCTTTTTCAGAAATGCATCCTTTTAACATCGGGGGAACAACCCTGTAACCAGGATGCTTCTGCCTGTAAAAATATTCCATTGCCGGCGGAAGGACGAACCAAGATTCATTTCTTATCTCCGATGGTGAGACACAGTCTGCCGTGACCTGCTTTGTTCCTGTCTTATCGAGATGTATTATCTTATGGTAAGGACACATATCGCTTCTAAGTCCGCTGACACAAGCTGGAACCTCCTCTGTTTCTTTGCAGTCGGGACCTGCCCTGTAGCCGCTGAGCGAGCAGACCCTGATCATCGTCAGATCTTCCAGTGGTTCCTCAAACCAGCCAGCCGGCTGCAAAATGTTCACAAGGTCGAAAAGGATAGGCGCTGCAATGGAAATACCTGTCAGTCCGGGTCTTCCTTCGCCATCGGCATTGCCGGCCCAGACTCCGATCACATATTCAGGAGTTGTCCCGACAGCCCATGCGTCACGGAAGCCGAAGCTTGTTCCCGTTTTCCAGGCAAGATCCCTCGATGATGAGAAATATTGCCATCCTGCTTCTCCCTCCGGCCTGTTAACCTTTTGGAGTGCATTATATGTAAGCCAGATCGAAGAGGCATTAAGAGGCGGATCGGGATCTTCTACTTTTTCAAGTGTACCATTATCAAGAAAAAATACTGGTGGATGATAATCGCCGGCAAAATATTTCTTTTCATCCAAATAATTATTCAAAACCCTTGACAGCGATGCATATACGCCCGTGATTTCCCAAAGCGATGCTTCTCCGCCACCGAGGATCAGCGATAATCCGTAATGATCAGCAGTTTTGTCAAAGCTTGTGAATCCTGTCTCATGGAGCAGTCCGAGAAACTTTTCCGGACTATATTTCTGAAGCATTTTTACGGCGGGTATGTTAAGCGACTGCGATAATGCTTTCGATGCAGGCACTCCGCCGCTGTAGGTAAGATCGAAATTCTTCGGGGAGAAACCCGGGAATCGTGTCGGGATATCAGGGACAAGGGCTTCCGGAAGCAGATCTCCGGAATATTGCATCCCGGCATAGAGAAGAGGCTTAAGAATACTCCCGGTGCTCCGGAGTGCTCTTATGATGTCGACATCCCCGCCATAATCAGCTGATCCCCCATAAGCTCCGTTCCCTACGTATGCAAGCACCTCCCCGGTCTCAGACTTTAAGATAATGCAAGCCGAATTATTAATGAAATTCCCGGAAAGGATTTTCTGATGTTCAATCATGATTTCGAGGGCACGTTCCTGAATCGCGGGATCAATAGTTGTCCTTATCATTTCTCCCTTATTGTTCAAAAAGAAGAAGTCGGTAAGATGCGGAGCTAACGCAGGAAGAGGCATTGGTTCACCGGGAAGAGGCTCATCAAGAGCGAGCACAAGAGTCAGTGAATCAAATAATTTCCGTCCATAAAGTTTCTTCAGGAGATCATCCCTCCGTGATTTCAGCACTTTCTGGTTCTTTCCGGGGAAGACAAGAGCTGGGGAATTTGGAAGAACAGCCAGTGCCGCCGCCTCAGCCCAGGTTATGCCTGCAGAGGACTTTCCCGTGTAACGCCAGGCAGCCGCCTCAAGACCGACAATGTTACCGCCAAAAGGAGCATTAGCGACATACATCCTAAGGATCTCTTTTTTCGATCTGAGTATTTCAAGCTTTAGAGCCGACAGCATCTCAATGATCTTCTCGGGATATGTCCTGGGCCTGTTCCCCCGTGCAATTCGCGCAACCTGCATTGTTATTGTGCTTCCTCCGCTGATTATGCGGCCGGTCTTAAAGTTTTCGGCCATTGCCCTGAATATCGATACCGGATTTATTCCGGGATGGCAGTAGAAATATTTGTCTTCGAAAGTCAGCAGGGCCTTCTCAAATTTTTCCGGGACTGTATCGTTTCCGGGAAATCTCCATTGACCGTCATCAGCTATACGGGCACCAAGAAGGCTTCCGTCCCTGGCCTCAACCACGGTCGATTCAGATGCATGGAAGCCGGGAAACGGAGAAAGCAAAACCGCGACGATAAATGTCGCGGCTGCTACCAGTAATATTTTGATCCACCGGCGCACTTTACTTTCCGGTGACTTTGACCATTGATCCGGGGATCCTTGAGTAACAGTTTTCGATATACATCGCCTCGCACCAGATTGATGGTTGCGAGAACTCACCCCTGTAGGCTGCATTCAGGATGAGAACGAAAGTTTTTGTCTCCCCTATGGCGAGGCTGAAGAATGTATTTACACGGTCATCGCGGAAATCGCGGTAATCATATACGCTCTCTTTTATGCCATAGTCAGCTTCAAACAGCCTGGTGTTCCGGATCTCCCATCCCGATGGCACCATCTGTGTCAGCGCCAGGTTTGTCAGCCTGGTCATTGAGGTATTGACGACCTTTACTATCATCAGGAAATCAGTTCCCTGAACCAGATCTTTAGGATCAACAGGTTTTTTATCAAGATCCATATATTCAGCCTTCATGCTGATACCGTTTTCTGCCTTTGTTGCATCTGATTGCAGGGGAACGCCTTTTTTTATCAGGGTCACATACGCCGGACTTTCAGAATTATTTTCGACAGTCAGGGTATTGGTTCCGCCTGTTATCTTAAGATCTTTCTTCCAGACCTGTTTCACTCCAATTGTCTGGCTGGTGTTCTCGTCATTGAAATCTATTTTCAGCTGGACGGGCTTGTTCTTATCTCCGGGGATAGTTTCGGACCATTTCATATATGCGAAAAGACCCCAGGCTATTGATTGCGTACTATACCAGGTCTCTTTATTGAGACTTTCGCAAACCTCATTAAGAAGAGGTAATGCCTGGTCCGGGTTTTTTGTAAGTGTCAGTGTATAAAGAATGATAGAATTGTCACGAAGACGGCTCCCATAGAAATATCCGTAATATTTAGATTCTGTTTCGGTGTTCCTTACATCAAGCAGATCTCCGGCCGCTTCCGGTTTACCTGTCGTTGCAAAGGCGGCAGCAAGCATCCATCGTGCAAGTGCAGGAAGAGTTGCGGATTCCCTGAGCCTGTTCATGGCGCCTTTATCAGGCTGACCAGCCAGGGCCAGTGAGAACAGACGATAGGCCTGCTCTGTAGCAAAATATTCATATCTGGAATCGAAGCGCCACTCCTGTGCGGCCTTCTTCTGATAACTTATCCATTTTTGCTTGAATCCTGAAGGAATGTTATATCCCATTCTTTCAGCTTCAACCATGAAGTGACCGGCATAAGAGGTGACCCAGTTGTCGGGCTGATAATTGCCCGGCCACAAAGTTATTCCGCCACTTGCCATCTGCCTGGATACCAGCTCCCTGATAGCTTCTTTTATGTTTTTAGCCGATCTGTCAGCAACTTCAGGATCGTTGTTTGTCAGATCCTTGAGCCAGAGCTGGGGGAAGGCTGCTGAGGTTATCTGCTCAGAGCAGCCATAAGGATAATTCAAAAGATAATCGAGCCTTTTTTCAAGATTGACTGATGGCAATGATGAAGCTTCAAGGACTGCTGAGTTGGAACCAGCGATGCCAAAAGGTTTGAACGAAGTCTCCCATTTTTCTCCCTGCTTCAGGACCTTGAGCTCTGCCCTTGATTCGGCAGGATTCGGGCTTCTTATGTCGATCTCTAGCTCATATTCCGAGGTCTCTCCTCCGCCCGTTGCTGTAATCTTTATCTTGCCGACACCAGTCTTTTCTCCTGCGATGAAAGTGAATTCAGTGTCATTCTCACCTATGCCTGAAACAGTTATGCTTTTTGAAGACTCCTCAAACTTAATGAAATCGTTGCCCTCTGCCTTCAGAGTGACATCTCTTATTCCTTCTTTCTGAATGAAAAGCGTAACAGGAAGAGCAGCTTTTTCACCGGGACTGATTATCCTGGGCGCAGTAACCAGCACCATCAGGGGATCTTTCACAATAACTGATTTGTCTGCTGTCCCGAAGGCCCTGTCGTTTCCTGCAATGACCATCGTCTTTACTGAACCGGTATACTGAGGCAGCGTGATGGTATGTGTGTTGGTTTTTCCGGCACCAAGTGTGAAAGGCCCGAGGAATTTCACAACAGGTACAAAACGCTGAGCCTTGTTTGCCGTTTTATCTATAAGTGCTTCGTCACCGCCTACTGCCATTATCCTGTCAAGTGTTCCGCCGAAAGCTCCAAGGACATAATCATACAGGTCCCATGTCATTACCCCAAGCGCCTCACGGGCATAGAAGTAATTCCATGGATCAGGAGTTTTAAAACCGGTAATATCGAGCAAGCCTTCATCAACAACAGCCACGGTATATGTCATAGCCTGCTTGTTTGCTTCACTCACCTTTATCTCGAAAGGTTTCCGGGATCTTATTTCATCAGACACGGTGAGCTGTGGAGTAAGACGTGTTCCCGGGTCCTCAACCATTATAGGAACAACTCCGTAGAGCCTCACCGGCATGTCGTTAATGCTCTGACTGTGAGGCTGAATGACAGATACATAGGCATAAACATTCGGAGCCATTTCCGGCGTTGCCTTAAGGCGAACCTCTGTATTCCCCTTACCGGCAGGGACCCGTATTTCATCAAGAATTCCTGTTGCATTTTCTATGGTGACGATAGCCCTTGCATTTTCCATGGAAGGAAAGGAAAGGCTTATCTCATCGCCCGGAGCATA
>JAPLDY010000164.1 GCA_026391595.1 Bacteroidia bacterium | reverse complement strand
TATAATGTAAAGACGTAAAAGGAGTACCATTCGTTGCGTACACTGGCGTAATTATCCAGCTGTTAATCAAACAAATTTGATCATTCGTCAAAAGTATAGAGAACCCCCGTCCCGCAAAGGCGTGACTGCCCCCTGAAGGGGGCTCAAAAAATAAAACCTGTCTTAATCTGATATGGGTTTTAACCCCCCTTCAGGGGGGATGGGGGGCTTTCCAGTATCAGCTCATCACTTTTCTTAAATGGCTTCCCCAGGCTGATCAGTTCTGCTCCTATCCGGCAATCAAGACACCTTCTCTTCTTGCAATAGGAGTTCCTCAGCTGTATAAGTCCCTGGGTCATAAAGGCAGAATCAGCTTTTAACCCTGCTGTTCTCCACTCACCAATTATTGAATTCTCTTCCGGATTAATATCTTCAAGAAAGGAGATCGCTCTCTCGCATATCTCATATGAATCCCGTGTCTTGCCATAGACAAAGACCACTGGAATCACTGCATTAATCAGCAGTAAATCAGTTGCCTGTGAACCAGTGTTCTTCTGATATCTGCGGCTACCTTTCCCGAAAACGAAATGATCGTCCCAGTATTCTGAAGCTGTCACTTCAAAAAGATTCCTGAGCGTTGTTATATCAACAGCATCCAGTGTTCTTGAAAAGAGGCCTCCTGTCACCGTCAGCATTGAAGCCAGCTGTGAGATCCTGATAGTCGGAAAGTTGGCAGGCCTCAGCCTTGCAAACTTCCATATCCATCCATGGACCGGGCGAAGCGAATATTTTGCCGAGAGTATCTTGTACTCTCTTGTAAGTGCCAGATAATAGTCATCATTCACCGCCTCTCTGAAAAGGCCTTCGTCAAGCATACCTCCTGTTCCATAGAGAAGCGCTTCAATCTGAAAAAGATTATCGGAATGTTTCCTTATTATTTTAAAAGGAAGCGCTGCAGCCAGCATTTCGAATGGTCCGGTGTTCACCCTGAAACCAAAGTAACGCGATAGCTGCCGGTAGAATGTCTCCTCCCAGTCATTCCCCGTCATTGATAAGGTCTTCATTATCTGCTCCGACTTCTCCTGAATTCTTTCGATCACGATTGAACTCAGCCAGTGACGGATATGCAGCGGATCCAGTTCATTAATACTTGATTGACACGCAATTATGAATGGATTGTTTACTAGGTTCATATACTTTTCATAGACACTTGCAGAGAATACCAGCTCTGCAGTGAGCACCTCTTCGCCCCTGGAATTATAAATCCGCCTGTCGTTCTCTATAACCACATGGAGAATAACGTTGTCATAAACAGGATCTATGTTATGCTTATGATTATCAAAGTCTGAAGCCCTGACATGTATCTCAACATTACCAGCCCACACCATGCCGGCTATTCTTAGTCTGGCACTGAAAAAATCCGGGCCGGAATCGCGATTATATTCGCCAGGATTAAGAATTTCAATCTTATTGCCCTCATTATCAAGTAATTTATCAGGATCATAAAGACTGTATTTCCATAGGTAATGCAGGAATTCCTCTTTCATAGCAGCACGAGTTTAGATAAACAGCGAAGATATAAAGGTAATGAAAATACCTTTATTATGTATGTGGTCAATTTTAGAGATTGCTTCGTCTCCGCCATCTGGCGGATCCTAGCAATAACTTTATACTAACGGAATTTGTTAATTGGCTTAAACTGTATTTAATTAGGTCAGTGTCATTGCGAGGAGACCCGCCCCGGCGGGATGACGAAGCAATCTCCCTGACTTACCAGGAATTATAATAGGTTCCTCTCAGACAGATACCGTTCCATTTCTTGCTGCATCTCCCTGGCTTTCAGGCCTGCGACATTTGCAAAATTCTCGGTATTGTCTGCAAAGATGATCCCCCGAGAGGAGTTGACCAGAAGTCCGCATTTGTTTGTCAAGCCATATTTTGCAACCTCTGCGAGGCTACCGCCCTGCGCTCCCACACCCGGAACCAGAAGAAAATGATCAGGTACTATTCTGCGGATATCCTTGAGCATCTCTGCACGGGTGGCGCCGACGACATACATTAGATTATTGAGCGTCCCCCATTTTTGTGATACGGTAAGCACCCTTTCAAAAAGCTTTATTCCATCCTCATCGTGATACTGGAAATCATCCGCACCCTTGTTCGATGTAAGTGCCAGAAGGACCACCCATTTTTCGTCGTACGACAGGAACGGTGTAACAGAATCCTCTCCCATATAGGGTGTAACGGTTACGGCATCGAATGGCATATTCTCCAGAAATGCCCTGGCATACATCTTTGACGTGTTGCCTATATCGCTGCGTTTTGCATCGGCGATTACAAAGATTCCGGGGTAGCTTTTTTTTATGTATTTCACGGTTCGTTCCAGTGAGAGCCAGCCTTCAGGTCCAAGGGATTCATAGAATGCAACATTAGGTTTATAGGCTACTGCATATTCATGAGTCGCATCTATTATCCTCTTATTGAATTCAAATACAGGGTCCTTTAGTTTCTTAAGGAAGGATGGTATCTTTTCAATTTCTGAATCGAGACCGACACACAGGAATGACTTCTTTCCGACTATATTGTTGAAAAGCTGTAAATGATTCATTATATGACTCTTTAAATGTTGCTTTCTTTAAGCCGCTCGGTATTCTCTGCCATCTGGAGCCTGTCGATCACCTCCTGAATGTTTCCATCGAGTATTGACGGCAGGTTATATACCGTATAGTTTATCCTGTGGTCAGTCATCCTGCCCTGCGGATAATTGTAAGTACGGATCTTTGCTGATCTGTCTCCTGTTGATACCATAGTTTTCCTTTTGTGGGAAACATCGTCGAGATATTTCTGGTATTCCAGATTGTAAAGCCTCGTTCTAAGTTCAGCGAGGGCTTTATCATAGTTTTTGATTTGCGATTTTTCATCCTGGCAGGTAACGACGATTCCTGTAGGGACATGTGTAAGCCGAATGGCAGAATAAGTGGTATTGACAGACTGCCCTCCCGGTCCCGAGGAGCAATAGGTATCCTTGCGGATGTCTTCGTTCCTTATCACAACATCGAATTCATCGGCTTCCGGTAACACAACAATCGAAGCTGCAGAGGTATGGATTCGCCCCTGTGTCTCTGTCTGCGGCACGCGCTGCACACGGTGCACCCCTGATTCATATTTCATCAATCCGTATACGCCATCTCCTGAAACACTCAGCACTATTTCCTTATAACCGCCGGCAGTACCTTCCGAGAAACGGTTTATCTCTGTCTTCCATCCTTTAAGTTCGAAGAACTTCGAGTACATTCTGAAGAGGTCGCCTGCAAATATGCTTGCTTCATCGCCGCCGGTGCCTGCCCTGATCTCAACTACTGCATTCTTCTCATCTTCAGGATCAGCAGGTATCAGGAGAAATTTAATCTCTTCCTCCATTTCAGGGACCTGTGAATTCATATTTTCCAGCTCGGCTTTCGCCATCTCCCTCATCTCCTCATCCTTTTCACCTGAAAGTAGTTCCTTGGTGCTGGAGATATTTGTAAGTGTAAGTTTATATTTTTCGTATGCCTCGATTATAGGCTGAAGACTCTTGTACTCCTTGCTCAGTTTGATATATTTCTCCATATCCGAGAGCACCTCAGGTTTGGTAAGAAGATCACTCACCTCTATGAAACGTGTCTTCACACCCTCCAGCCTCTCAAGAATCATGTTGTTTGCCATATACGAATTGAATTTCCGGGTGCAAAGATAAGAAAAAGGTACAACGGTGCAAAGGTACAGCGGTACAAAGGCATAAGAAAGGAGAGGGAAAAGGGGTGAATTGAAGAACGGACAAAGAGGAAATCCGGAGGTCCACAGAGCTACACAGAGAAAATCTGATGCTGGCGTCGATTTGACGTCGATGCCTGAAAAAAAAGCAAAAGCTTAATATTCAAATGTTCCGAAATCCGATTTGATTGTCAGCTTCCTGGTCTCAGAAGCTTCACAATGCCCTATCACTTTTGCTTCAAGTTTGAATGTATTGGAAATATTGATTATTGCATCTGCATTTCTTTTATCGGTATAGATCTCAAACCTGTGACCCATATTGAAGACCTGGTACATCTCTTTCCAGCCGGTGCCTGATTGTTCATGGATAAGACTGAAGAGCGGCGGAAGAGGGAACAGGTTGTCTTTTACAACATGAAGATTATCAATAAAATGCAGTATCTTGGTTTGCCCGCCGCCTGAACAGTGGACCATACCATGGATCTCTGAACGCATCGTCTCAAGTATTTTCTTAATTGGGGGAGCATAGGTTCTTGTTGGTGAAAGTACAAGCTTTCCTGCATCAAGGGTTAAACCCCTGACAGGATCTGTAAGCTTCAATTTGCCAGAATAAATGACATCATCCGGTAGTGAGCCGTCGAAACTCTCCGGGTATTTCTTTCCTGTACTTTTCCCGAACACATCGTGGCGCGCTGAGGTTAGGCCGTTGCTTCCCATGCCGCTGTTGTACTCATCTTCGTAGATTGTCTTTCCATAAGATGCCAGACCTACAATCACATCACCTGCCTTTATATTACTATTCAAAATAACATCGCTCCTCTTCATCCGGGTTGTGACTGTTGAATCGACGATTATCGTTCTTACAAGGTCTCCCACGTCGGCTGTCTCACCTCCGGTAGAATGGATCAGAATTCCGAGGCCTCTGAGTTTTTCAAGGAACTCTTCCGTCCCGCTGATGATTGCGGAAACTACTTCTCCAGGGATAAGCCTTTTATTTCTTCCGATCGTAGATGAAAGCAGGATATTTTCATAAGCGCCGACACACAGCAGATCATCGAGGTTCATCACTATTGCATCCTGTGCTATTCCCTTCCACACTGAAAGGTCGCCTGTCTCTTTCCAGTAAACATACGCAAGTGAAGATTTTGTACCGGCGCCATCGGCATGCATGATG
>JAPLDY010000256.1 GCA_026391595.1 Bacteroidia bacterium | reverse complement strand
GTCGGGACGACCAGTAAAAAAAGGTGTTTTGAATAATGAACCTATAAACGGGATGAAAAAGATATGTGAAAAAAATCAAAATTCAGCTGATATTAACAATTTAGACTGAGATATTAACCGGAGACAGGTCTCCTTTTTACTGAGCAGTGGTTTTTGTTGCCAGAAATCCCCCTGTGCATCAAAAAATCTGGAGGTTACTAAAAAAATGGGGGACATTATGGACAGACACTAATTAGCGACAGCATTCTCGCCGGTAAAACATTCCTTTTTATCCTTGTTGAAGGAGACATAAAAGCTATTTACTTATCAATTTTTCTTTCCGGCATTTTCCGGGAAAAAGGTATTTCTCCGCGGAGCATTTTCCCGGCCATGCCCGTTAGCCACAGGTAATGATCGGATGGAATCTCCGGTTCATATGGGACAAAAATACTTTTACCTACAGGCACTTTATGAGCACATTTAAAAATCGCAGTACCCTCATCTATTTCGTCAAACATAGCCACATATAACATTTCAGCTCCGCTTTCAATTGCTCCGGCAATTTGTTTCCAGAAAAACTCACCCTTATTCCTGGGGATCTTATCAGTTATTTCATTAGGCTTCATGTTGTACCATGAGAATCCCGGGAAGACAGTCGGGGAGTAAGACTTTCCATTCTCTTTACACCATTTTACGTCATCAATAATATTCTCAATCCTGTATGCTTCATAATTTTCCTCGTTAAAGCGGCCTACAAGCCAGGGATGAACAACATCGGCCAGTTTTAAAACATCATGCAATCTTGGGTCACCTTTTGTATCGTATCCGAGGGTTCTCCAGCGAGAAGGAATACCCAGATGAATAGAGCAGCCTCCATATTCCGGATCATTCTTAAAAAAATCAATAATATCAAAGATTTCAGGTATGTGGCCTGATTCCCTTGTACCTGCACTAATCCCCCAGAAAGCTACCAATGGTTTGTTGTTGTGAAACAGGTATGTTGTTTTATCTCCCTGATTGGTAAGTTTGAGATCATTGACCAGATGTTTCCAATCATCAAAAATCAACTTGTATTTACTATCATCCATAGATCCAATATCGTACATCAAACAGATTGCCACTCCATATTTATTAGCTGCTTTAATAGCAGAAGCTAGCACTTTGTCATTGTGCATTATTCTTTTTGGACTTGTAAGTACTTCAAAGAATCGCTGCATAAATACGCCATCGATTCCATATTCCTTCATCCATCTAAAATGAAGGTCAACGGTGCTTTCATCATAAGAGCTGAAAACATAAGCAGGTGAACCATCAGCAAATTTAAATGGAGTTTCATATTTTACTTTATACTCGTCCACTTGCGGCCAATAATCGATTGTACAGAATCCATCCTCAAATTTGGCACCTTTATTATAGCCTGCCCAACCTCTACTGGCACCATCCCCTTCGCAATTGAACCAGCCCTGATAACCAGCCATAACAAGCCCTTTATAACTCATGAACTTGCTTTTTTCAGCATGCTTATTCTGGGCTGAAATACTAATACAGATTAATATCAGACACAGTCCTGTAAGTAATATTTTGTTCTTCATTTTAATTTGCATTTAAACGAATCTTCAATACTACCAGGTCGTAATTTTAATATCCCGGAACGAAACTTCATTCCCATGTCCCTGTAAAAGGATATGCCCCTTTTCCTGTCCGCCAAAGTTCACCAGTTTATTATATTTACTCAAACGTACCAGTTCTTTGAAGCAATCAAGGCTTCTGTCATATTCTATAATCTTCTCCCCGTTTAACCAGTGCTTCACCCGGTTTCCATTGACAACAATTTTTACTTTATTCCACTCTCCCGGAGGATTTATTTTTATGTTTTCCCTTGCCGGAAGAATATCGTACAAAGCGGCCATTTTGCGGTTTCCATTTCTTCCAAGGAGAGCATCTTCATGCCTTTCATTGTCAATCAACTGATATTCAAGTCCCAGATATTGACCCTCGGAGCCAGGATATGAATTTATAACCATGTATTTAATTCCGCTGTTTGCTCCTTCACTTAAACGGACTTCCAGTTCAAGTTCGAAATTTGAGAATTGTTCCTTTGTCACAATATCATGGCCGCCTTCCTGATTATCCGTTTTTGCCAGAACAGTTAAAACTCCCTCTTTTACAACCCACCCGTTTTCCGGAAAGTGGTCTGATTTTATGTCTTTCCACAAATCGGTCGACTTTCCATCGAATAGAATAATTTGTCTCTTTTTTGTATTATCATTTTTTGCATGTTGTGAACTGACAGTTGCCCATTGCGAAAAAAGGATGGCAATTAACAGTACTTTCAAAATTTTGGTATTCATAATTAAGATTTTAGTGTTTATACATTATTCCCAAATCAATATTCTCTGCTCAACTCCTTTAACAAGCGTGTAGCTTACATTTCTTAAATCGCTAAGGAAGAGTATTGCCATTAATTTTCAATTAATAAAAAATAAATAATATTAATGAAACAGGTTAGGATTAACATAAACACATGAAATCCTCCATAAAACATTACTTTATGCTGAAAAATTAATTCCTTTAAGTGATTATTAATTAAGAATTAATTGTTCAAACCTTTCTTTGTTTCATATTAAATTTCTTAATGGGGCGTCTGGCAACTTTTACTTTATTTCTTTTATTCATATTATCGGCTTCATCCGCAAATGGTCAGGTTGCAAAAATTACCTTTTCAAATCCGCGGGAAGAGACGGGAATGCAATTTGTAGTAAGTACGAACCCTTCGGCAGAAGCCTATAGTGAACAGACAATCAGGGATCAGTTGGATTGTCGTTATATCCCATCAGGTAAATATGGTTATTTCAGGGTCGATGACGGATTGATTTTAACTACCGATGCTAAACTTATTTTCAATATAACATACTTCGACAGCGGGAATGAAATATTTTCATTCCAATACAACTCATTAACAAGTAATTACAAGTCTGTTACGATTACAAAAACGAACTCAAACACCTGGATTAATGTAACAGTCGGGTTAGTAGACGCGGCGTTTAACAATTTGCAGAATAATCAGTCAGATTTCAGGATTTCGGGCGAAGCCTTCATACGTCAGATATCCATATCAAAAGGAGAGTTGGATCCTTCCAAAGAACCGGTTCCTGTTACTTCAGGCAGCAGCTATTCAGAATTTAAGGGTAAATCTGTGGCCGGATATCAGGCCTGGTTTACGGCAAGTGAGTCAAATTCCGGATGGGTTCATTGGTCTTCCAATACGCGGCCTGAAGTCGGGAATTTTTCTTTTGATATTTATCCTGACACCAGGGATTACATGCCGGAAATTCTGAAACAAACGGGTTTTGACAATCTGGGAAATGGAGAACCTTCCCTTTTGTTTAGTTCGGCGGATGTCATTGACGAACACTTTAAATGGATGAAAGATGCCGGCATTGACGGGGTCGCTCTGCAGCGTTTTATTGGAGATAATCCATATCCGATTTCCGACTCCCCCTTTTCGAAACCGCTGAAAGTAAAGCAAGCATCAGAATCTAATGGCAGGATCTTCTATATTTGTTATGATATGTCATCAGGTAAAGATGAGAATGCCTGGGCAGAAAGTATAAAATACGACTGGGTCTTCAATATCGAACAATCCTATGCTTTAACATCATCTCCTGCCTATGCCACAGTAAATAACAAACCTGTGGTGCAAATCTGGGGCCCCGGATTTACTTCACGCGTGGGAAATGCTGCAAAAACAATTGAGCTTATCAAATTCTTGCAAAGCCGGGGATGCTATGTTATTGGAGGGGTTCCGACAAACTGGCGTACAGAATCAAGCGACTCAAAACCCGGGTTCCTTGAAGCCTACAAAACTTACGATATGGTTTCCCCCTGGACACCGGGACGATATAAAAACATTTCTGGCTGCGACAGCCACAAAACCAATTACCTCGTTCCGGACAAAGCGTTTTGCGATGCTAATAACTTAGACTACCTCCCGGTACTCTTCCCGGGATTCTCGTGGTCGACATGGAATATTGGAGCCCCCAATTCAATTCCCCGGATTGCCGGAGAATTCCTGTGGCGGCAGGCGTATAACATAAAATCGACCGGAATTAACCAGATGTACTTCGCAATGTTTGATGAATATGATGAAGGTACAGCAATTATGAAGGCAGCAACCGACTGGAGTATGATTCCAACCAACCAATATTTCGTTACATTAAGCACTGATGGCATATGGGTCTCATCAGATTTTTACTTAAGAGTTGCAGGTGTCGCCACAGCAATGGCTAAAAGTCCTGATGAACCATCCCAGGTATTATCAGTTCCTCATTCGCAGGGGCCCGATTATTACAGGAACAGTTTTGAAAAGAGATATACCGAATATGTTGAAAAAGAGGGAGGCGAAGTTAAAAATGGGATATTTAACCTGGATCCTTGCTTTCATAATGAAGTAACCCTGGGAAGCAGCAATGTTTCGCTTCCGACTTGTGAAATTATCAAGGATGACGTAAATTCAAACAGAGGATCATATAGTGTCAGGACTACAGGCAGTCCAACCTCATCAAATACCGCATTTTACAACTATAAAATTGCTGAAGTTTCAATACCTGTAGTTGCCGATCTGCAATTTTCTTTCTGGAAAAAAACTGACAATGAACCCGGGAAATATGTTTCGGTTGATTTGATGTTTAAATCAGGAAAAAAATTAAGCAAATTGATAAACTATAGAAATAATTTGGGTTTGAGCATGGACCCATCATCAGGAATAGGAAGAGTCGGGGTTGGATGGGAAAATATTACGTGCAAGATAGGTGAAGGGGAATTGGTTGGTGATGAAATTACTGGGATATTAATCACATACGACAAGCCTGCGTCCTCCGGTTCGTACCTGGCCTATTTTGATGATATTTTTATCTCCACAAGGGAGGATGCTTATAATGCTATTGAGGAAGTTCATGACAAAGAGAAAGTTCAATACGTCTTTTCAGGAAACCAGAGGCTTATTTTTGATGCTGCGGTTTTAAATTCAACCATTAAGATATACGATATTTCAGGCAAACTGGTTGCTGATTTTGTATTGGGAAGCATTGAAGTGCCTGTAAATCTGATTAATGGGATATATATTGTTATGATGATAAATAAACAACGCGTTTACAGCCAAAAAATCATTCTATAAAACAATTACAACCTAAAGATTCAGAATTGAGCAGGGTAATATAAAAATCTAAGATTTTATTAATTCGTTAAATGATCTCTTATATTCCTCATCATACAGCTTTTGATACTCCTTTACAAATTTTTCATAAGTCATTTTTGCCAGGCTATGGTTGCCAAGGAAATACTCCGCCTTGCATTTATAAATCATTGCCTCTTCATTAATTTTATCGAAATTAAAAATACAATCAGCCAGTTGAATAATGAACTCCGCATCTGTTTCTAAATTGCATTTTTCTGTAAAAGTTTCCAGGGTATCAACAATCATATCAGAAATATCTGATTTAAAATCATCAAGCCACTCATAGTTGGTGTT
>JAPLDY010000018.1 GCA_026391595.1 Bacteroidia bacterium | reverse complement strand
TACGAAAATAGTGATTATTTGCCTATTTTCAGGTTATTCTGCAGGCGAATTTTTAACAAAGTTGTTCATAAATGGGCACGAAAATTGACAATGTTAAATATTGCATGATTTAACTTTGTTGTCCCGGTAATATGTACTTTTGTCGGTGGTACCTGACAGAATGGCGGCGGGCGCAAACAATTTAAAGTAAAAGACGTTATTATATATATGGACTCACAATTTTCTCAAAGGGTAAAAGACATTCTTGGCTACAGTAAGGAAGAGGCTATAAGGCTGGGTAACAGTCATATAAGCCCTGAACATCTATTCCTTGGTATATTAAGGGATGGTGAAGGAGGTGCGATTGAAATCCTTGTAAACCAGGGTATCGATCTACTGGTTCTTAAGGGATCCCTTGAAAAGAGTATAAAAGTAGAGAGCCCGGTTCCGGTAGCCGATCATGAGGTGCTTCCTCTCCTGAGAAGCACTGAGAGGATACTCAAGCTTGTTTATCTTGAAGCAAAAGCTCTTAAAAGCACTACAATAGAGGCAGAACACTTGCTTCTTGCCATCTTAAAGGATGAAAATGCATTGGTAACAAGGTTTCTTTCTGAAATGGATGTTGACTACCAGTCGGTTAAGAAGATGGTTGAAGCCGGATCACCCAGCGCTAAAGCCGATTACCCTCGTGATGAAGATGATGAAGGACAGGGTTTCGGTGCTCCCGGGAAAGGTCAGGGCGGATCTCCCACTTCACAAAAATCATCATCAGATACTCCGGTACTTGATAATTTCGGTATCGATCTTACAAAAGCGGCCGAGGATGGAAAGCTCGATCCTGTGGTTGGAAGAGAACGCGAAATAGAAAGGCTGGCACAAATCCTTTCACGCAGGAAAAAGAATAATCCGGTTCTTATAGGCGAGCCGGGAGTAGGTAAGTCGGCAATTGCTGAAGGACTTGCACTTCGTATTACAAAGAAAAATGTATCGAGGGTTCTTTTTAACAAGAGAGTGGTCGCACTTGACCTCGCATCAATTGTTGCAGGCACAAAATACAGAGGCCAGTTTGAAGAGAGGATGAAAGCTATTCTGAATGAGCTTTCCAAGAACGATAATATTATTCTTTTTATCGACGAAATACATACAATTGTAGGAGCCGGTGGCGCTACCGGATCTCTCGATGCCGCAAATATGCTAAAACCGGCACTGGCAAGAGGTGAGATACAGTGTATTGGAGCCACAACCCTGGATGAATACAGACAGCATATAGAAAAAGACGGAGCACTTGAAAGAAGGTTCCAGAAGGTGCTTGTCGATCCCACCTCCGTTGAGGAAACGATCGAGATCCTGAATAATATTAAAGACAAGTATGAAGATCATCATAATGTAACCTATACCGATGATGCCATAGTGGCCTGTGTAAAGCTGACAAACCGATATATCTCTGACAGGCACCTGCCCGACAAGGCGATAGATGCACTCGACGAATCTGGTTCTAGGGTTCATATCTCAAACATAGTTGTTCCTGAAAAGATCCTTGAGCTCGAAAAACAACTTGAAGATGCGAAGAAGGACAAGATGACAGCCGTGAAGAACCAGAACTTCGAAAAGGCTGCCAGTTTCAGGGACCGCGAAAAGGACCTTCTTGATGGGATCGATCTTGAGAAGAAAAAATGGGAAAAAGAGCTTGCAGTTAACAGGGAAATAGTTGATGCCGACAAGGTTGCAGAAGTTGTTGCTATGATGACAGGCGTCCCCGTTCAGCGCATAGCCCAGACTGAAGGCACAAGATTGCTCCAGATGGCCGACGAGCTGAGAGGAAGCGTTATAGGTCAGGATGAGGCTATACAAAAGGTTGTCAAATCAATACAGAGGAACCGTGCAGGACTAAAGGATCCGAATAAACCTATCGGTACTTTCATTTTCCTGGGTCCTACCGGCGTAGGTAAAACGCAACTGGCAAAAGTACTCGCCAAATTCCTTTTTGATACTACCGATAATCTGGTAAGGATTGATATGAGCGAATACATGGAGAAATTCTCGGTATCGAGGCTCGTAGGTGCACCTCCCGGATATGTTGGTTATGAAGAAGGCGGACAGCTCACCGAAAAAGTGAGGAGAAAACCATATTCGGTTGTATTGCTCGATGAGATTGAAAAAGCCCATCCGGATGTATTTCATATCCTGCTCCAGGTTCTGGATGAAGGCCAGCTTACTGATAGCCTGGGACGCCGGATAGATTTCCGCAACACGATTGTTATACTTACATCAAATATCGGAACCAGACAAATTACCGAATTCGGCCACGGTATCGGTTTCGACACTCAGATGAAGAAGGCAACAAGGGACGAGCAAACAAAAAGCATTTTGCAGAAAGCACTGCAGAAGACCTTTGCTCCGGAATTTCTGAACAGGATCGACGATGTGATAATGTTCAACTCTCTTGGAAAGGAAGAGATCAATAAGATAATTGATCTTGAATTGAAGGGACTTTACGAAAGAGTCAAATCGCTTGGTTACCAGCTGAAAATAGCACCGGCTGCAAGGGATTATATCGCTGAGAGAGGATTCGATGCAAATTATGGTGCCAGGCCGCTGAAGAGAGCCATACAAAAATATCTCGAGGACCCAATGGCTGAGATCCTTATAAAGGCAGGTCCAAGTGACGGAGATGTGATCAATGTTGGATTCGATTCTGCCAAGACTGAGATCAAGATCAAGATCAGGAAAAAGAGGGATGGCTCTGAAGAAAAGGAAGATCAGGAAGATTAGACAGGTTTCCCAAATAGATCAAAATCACCAAATTGAGTTATAAGGACCCGGTAGAAATTACCGGGTTTTATGTTGTATTCTACTGGTATAAGTACCTCCTGGTCGACTTCCGGGCTGTCATATTCGGTCCGGCCAACAAAAAACTGATCTTCCCTCCTGTCGATCAGCACTTTAAGAACCTGTCCGACAAGCTTTTCATTCAGCTCTGCGGAAATGACCTGCTGGATTTCCATTATTTCAGCTACACGCAATTCCTTGATGTCGTCTGCGATCTCATCATTATAATTATTGTACGAGTAGGTGCCTTCC
>JAPLDY010000153.1 GCA_026391595.1 Bacteroidia bacterium | reverse complement strand
TGCGGTGTTGATTTTGTTTCGGTGGGCGCTCTTACTCATCATATAAGGAGCCTCGATATGAGCCTAAAAGCAGTTTAGCCTATGCAACTGACAAAAGGGATTAGCGCTAAAGAAAAGCTGGGAAAGATTGTGCTTCCCGGTTTTGATGGAGTCCCGATAAGCCAGGTGTTCAGGTTTGTGATAAAAGGTTTCCGCCGGGGTGTACTCGTAACCCGGGCTTCCGCAATAGCCTTTAACCTGTTGATGGCCATCCTCCCCGGTACAATATTCCTTTTCACACTAATACCTTTTATTCCCATTCCTGATTTCCAGAACGAGCTGATAAAACTATTTGAGAGCATTATGCCCGTCAATGCCTTCACTTTCATGGAAACTACAATCATTGATGTTGTTACCAACAAAAGCAGCACATTGCTTCTGTTCATGTTCGTCGCAACAATTATCTTTTCGACCAACGGGATCCATGCGGTGATCCACGCTTTTGTAGTATCGTCGCATTCCTTCAAATCTAGGACATGGCGCAGCCAGAGGAAAGTCTCTATCCTGCTTCTATTTATAGTGCTGATGATGATTGCTTTTGCAGGATTCCTGGTGATCTTTGGAAAAACATCAATGAACAGGTTAGTGGAACTTGGTATCCTTGAGAGAAAAGCGGTGATATACCTGGTGGTTTTCCTGAAATGGCTCGTGGTGGTCGGACTTCTCTTTCTGGCTATATCATTCCTTTATTATTTCGCTCCCGCTAAAAAGACCGATTTCAGATTTATCTCCCCCGGATCGACCCTGGCGACTGTACTTTTTATAATCACTTCTCTCGGATTCTCGGCCTACGTAAATAACCTGGGCCAGTATAATAAGCTCTATGGATGGATTGGAACCCTTATGGTAATCCTGGTCTGGCTATACCTTAACTCAATAGCTTTGCTTATAGGTTTTGAACTTAACCTTAGCATCAGGGAGGCAAAGGAAGAAGATAATGAACGGCTGCGGACTATCAGCTGCAATGAAGAAACTGTTTAACGAGGGCACCTATCTCTTCCTGCTTGTTGTAAAGTTTTTCGCTTAATCCCTTGTCATCAAATGCCTGAAGCCGTTTTACTACATTGTCAATTACGCCGGCCGGAAACACGCCATCCTTTTCAAAAACATCCCTTTTTGCCAGCAGGCACTCCGCCGATTCCCAGCATGATGCAGGAAGAGATTCAAGTTTCTTCCCTCGGGCTTTACCTTCACTGCTGAAAATATTATAATCAACATATAGTTTTTCTGCCCTTGAAAGAGCATCAGGCAGTTCAAGTCCCCGTTCGATGGCAACCACCAGACCGGCAAAAAGCTTGTAAATATCAGCTGAGCCGTCGGGCGATCTCAGTTCAACGGTCTGTTTTGAAGGCATATCATGAAATTCAGTATTATCGGCGGGATTGACATCCCTGATCATGTTCATTGTACCATTCCAGCCCAGCGGTACTCTGATCAGCACTGATCTGTTCCTGTCGCCCCAGCAGATATTGGTAGGGGCTTCCTGGTGGGGAACAAGACGCAGATAAGAAGTCGGTATTGTATTGCCGAATGCAGTGAGAGCTTTTGACATATCAAGCACTCCGGCTATCATTTTTCTTGCAGTGCTGCCAAGGCTTCCATCCTCAATCATTATATTCCTGCCTTCCTTTTCCAGCATCATGTGAATATGCATGCCTGAGCCGGCCTTCCCAACAGTTATTTTGGGAGCAAAACTTACCTCAACACCATACTCGTATCCCAGCATCCTCAGTATCCATTTTGATATGAGAAGCTGATCAACGGCTTCGTCAGGCTCTACAGGAAGAAATTCTATTTCGTGTTGTTCAAAATCTTCACCTTTTTTTGTGAAGCTTCCTACTTCCGAATGTCCGTATTTTATTTTGATTCCGGCCCTGGCACAATATTCAAGAGCCTCGATCCTCAGATCCTCGAATTTTGCAAAAGGCTTGGATTGATGGTATCCTTTCTGATCAACAAGCGGATAAAGGTTATCGTGAAATGACTTTATATAATATTCAAGCTCGCCAAATGCTTTGATCCTCAACCCGGTTTTTTTGGTGAAACGTGAATATGCTTTCATCAGAATATATTCGGGGGAACTTTCGAGAGGCTTACCATCTTTATTATAAAATGAACAGAGTATCTCAAGTGCCGGAGTATCCGAAAAAGGATTAAGAAAGGCAGTCCTGTACCTGGGTATTACGTAGAGGTCACTCGATCCTGACTCCACGAATGAAAAGAGACTTGATCCGTCAACTCTCTCTCCTGCAGTAAGTATTGATATAAGATGCTCCCTGCTGTACGGAACAAAATTGAGAGTCTTGAGTTTGCCATCCTCAGCTGCATACCTGAAATTTATCATTGAAATTTCTTTTGCCTCAACGAATCTTACGATATCATCGCGTGTAAAATCCCGTGCAGCCTTTTGGAGGAACCTGACCAGCTCGTTCGGATTCATTAATATATCATTGTTGGCCATGAGATTAGGTAATAAGTGGGGAAGCAAAATTAGATATTTAAACCGGAATGATTATGCTTAAAGTCATAATCTCCCCAGATCGTGGTGATTGATTGCCATATTGACAATTTTTTACTTATTTTTGGACAAGAAAAATGATAGTTGATGAACAGATGGATGATTTTGGCTTTTCTTTTACTTCTTGCAGGTTGCAGGGAAAAACAGCAGGACACATTCCTTACACCTGAAAAAGCAAATCAGTACTTCATGAAAATTGAGGCGGTCTGCAACAGGGATAATGGAAAGCTCTGGGGAAAGAATCTGTTTGGTCCTGTTATGTATGTCGACCGTAATATAAGAAAAATTATAGCCAATCAGCCTGACAAGGATGGCCTTCTGAAGGAGAAGGACGGGATTTATACCGGAACATATCCCATAAAACCTTTGATCAGTAACAGCGCCGTCCGTTACGGAGGCACACTTTTTGCAATGGCACCGCTTCCAAATGAAGAAGATGAATACACAATTATAAACAGGGCAATCCACGGACTGTTTCATTGTTATCAGGAATCAATAGGTTATACTTCTTCCGGCTACAACACAGCTAATATGGATGAAAAAAATGCAAGACTCTGGATAAAACTGGAATGGAAAGCGTTGCGTAAAGCCATTAACTCGGAAGGCGCCGAAGAGCAGCTTGCAATAAGGGACGCCCTTATTTTCAAGGGATCAAACAGGGAACTGTACCAGAAGTATGCTAATGATGAGATCAGGTTTGAGAACTATGAAGGGCTTGCAGCTTTTACTTATATTCTTCTTATTTCTGAAACTCAGGAGGAGAATAAAGCGCGACTCATGGAATATCTTGACAGGGTATATTTAAGGCCATCATATGCCCGGTCCTATGGTGCCGTCACAGGAGCATTGTACGCAAACCTGCTGTATAATAAAGGATATGATTTCAAGACAATCAGGTCGGAAAATGTTGACCTTGGCGATGAGGTCAGAAAATTATATGATATCCAGCTGCCAGAGGTTTGTCGTGATGTCGCCGGAAGCCTTGCACTTAATTATGATATCGGGATTATCCAGAGCGAGGAGGAAAAGCGTGATGCGGACATTAAGGAAAGAATTCACAGGCAGATCAGTACATTTACTGAAAAACCTGTTGTCTTCTTTGAGCTTGAAAGCCCCTATTTCGACTTTGAGGATTCGGATATCCACCCGATGGATACCCTTGGCACACTTTACAGCACACTGCGCGTTTCAGACAACTGGGGAAAGCTGACAGTTGAAAAGGGAGGATGCCTGGTATCTAATAATCTCAAGTATTTGCGGGTAACATCAAAAGGATACAAGGCAGATAAGAACCGTATAGAAGGAGAAGGATGGCACCTTGTCCTGAACAACGGATGGGAACTTATGCTGGTAAATGAGAATTATCTTGTCAGGAAGCTAATGCCTTAACCCCCCATCCCCCCTAAAGGGGGGCTATAATTATATTTATTCTTAACGCTGGATTTAAGCCCCCTTCAGGGGGCAGTCCCTGACTCTTTCTGTCAGGGACAGGGGTCACTTCTTCAATTCCTTTTCTCTTTCTTTAAGTGATTTTATTTTCGACTCCGTATCACTTTTCTTCTTCAATTCCAGTTCAAGAACTTTTGAAGGTGCATTCTGAACAAAACGCTCATTGTCAAGCTTCTTCATAACAGAAGAGAGAAAACCCCTGTAATATTTCAGTTCCTCATTGATCTTTGCAAGCTCCTCGTCCCTGTCAATCTTTTCTCCAAGTGGGATATAAAATTCTATTGTACCTACCATGAAGGAGGCAGCGCCTTCCAGCTTGGTGTCGGTGAAACTCACACTCTCAACGTTACAAAGCTTTACAACAACCGGAAGAAATTCACTGTCAAATTTAGCATCATCGGACCTGATATTCAGAATAATCTTCTCTTTAATGGGTATACCCCTCTCTTTTCTTACACTCCTTATAGTGCTGACAAGTTCCTTTACAATCTCGAACCTTGCTACCAGATCTTTATTGTATTTTTTAGATTCAGGCATCCTGCTGATCATGATGCTCTCGCCTTCTTTTCTTACAGCCAGCATGTGCCAGATATCTTCTGTAATGAACGGCATGAAAGGATGGATCAGCCTGAGCAGCCTGTCTAAAAAGGCAATGGTCGCTTCATAAGTACTTCTGTCTGCCGGTTTTTCATATTCCGGTTTAATAGCTTCAAGGTACCATCCGGAGAATTCGTCCCAGAACAGTTTGTACACTATCATGAGGGCTTCTGAAATCCTGAACTTTTTGAAGGTCGAATCTATCTCAGCGGTTCCTTTTTTAAGGGCTTCATCCATCCATTTAACTGCAACACGGGATGACTCAGGCTGACTTATTCTCTCATCGACTTTCCAACCGTTAACAAGCCTGAATGCATTCCAGATCTTGTTTGAAAAATTGCGTCCCTGCTCCGGAAGCGAATCCTCATATAAAAGGTCATTACCTGCAGGAGAGCAGAGCAGCATACCTACCCTTACACCATCGGCTCCGTATTTCTTTATAAGGTCGAGCGGCTCCGGTGAGTTACCAAGCGACTTTGACATTTTCCTTCTTTGCTGATCACGGACGAGCCCGGTGAGGTAAACATTGTTAAATGGTTTCTCCTTCCGGTATTCATATCCGGCAATGATCATTCTTGCTACCCAGAAGAACAATATCTCCGGTGCAGTTATGAGATCGTTGGTAGGGTAATAATATTTAAGATCCGGATTATCCGGGTTGTTTATACCGTCGAATGAAGTTATAGGCCATAGCCAGGAGGAAAACCAGGTATCAAGAACATCCTCATCCTGCCTTAGATCCTTTTCCTTCAATGATTTATCCCCGCTTTTTTCCCTGGCAAGCTCCAGTGCATCAGCAGCATTGCCGGCGACAACAAATTCATTCTTATCGAAGTACCAGGCTGGTATCCGATGTCCCCACCACAGCTGTCGGCTAATGCACCAGTCATGGACATTCTCCATCCAGTGACGGTAAAGGTTTCTGAATTTTGCAGGGTGAAGATGAACCTCTCCATTCATCACTGCATCGAGGGCCGGCCTGGAAATTTCCTCCATCCTGAGGAACCATTGCGTCGAAAGCTTCGGTTCAATTATGGCATGGGTTCTTTCTGAACGGCCTATCTTATTAGTATAAGGAACAACCTTAACAAGGTTACCTGTCCGCTTCAATTCTATTTCGGCAAGCTCCCTTGCCGCGAACCTGTCAACCCCGGCAAACATACCTGCTCTCTGGTTGATAGTGCCATCATCATTAAAAATATCTATTGATTCCAGGTTATACTTCTGCCCTATTTCATAGTCATTAATATCATGGGCAGGCGTTATCTTGAGGCATCCTGTTCCAAATTCCATGTCGACATACTCATCGAAAATAAACGGCACCTCACGTTTTGTCATCGGGACCATTACTTTTTTGCCCTTGAGATGGTGGTATCTCTGATCATTGGGATTGGCACATACTGCTGTATCTCCCAATATGGTTTCCGGTCGTGTTGTGGCAACCGTTATATAATCATTCCATCCTACAACCTTGTATCTGACATAATAAAGTTTTGACTGTTCTTCAGTAAAATAAACCTCTTCGTCAGAAACAGCTGTTCTTGCC
>JAPLDY010000257.1 GCA_026391595.1 Bacteroidia bacterium | reverse complement strand
GTTGCCGATAATTTAACTGACGCAGAGATGCAATTTTGTAAACAAGCAGTTATTAATTATAATTCCTTTAAAAACACTGTTTGGCATGGAGACTTGTATCGTTTGGTAGATCCATATGAAAATGAATTTACGGCACTTATGTATGTGGATTCAGATAAAAGCAAAGCGATTGTTTTTAATTATTTGGTGAGTAATCGCCAGAATGCTAAAGTAACGGAACGCCCCGTGAAATTGAATGGCTTAGATGCTAACAAACAATACACAGTTAAAGAAATCAATATATCCCCTGGCACCACATCACCGATCAATTCAACTAAAGTTTACTCTGGTGATTTTTTAATGAAAGTTGGAATTAACCCTGATATTAACATGAAAAGGACAAGTGTTGTGTTGGAAGTAAATGAAGTGAAAAATTAATTCACTTCGACTCATGAATTTAATAATTATTAATTGGAGTTAAGATTTTCTTATTTGAATGGACTCACAACAAAATACAAACGATATATAAACAGGAGGAAGGACTACGTTAGATTAGATGAGAAATCGAAAAAAACAGGATGTCAATCATTTCTGGAAATAATTCCTACCTCTGAATACTCTTTTATCGCTTTTAAATCCAGGTCGTGTGCCCTTAAGTAATCGGTGGGGCTCAGGTTGAAATACCTCTTAAACATTTTGTTGAAATGGGCCAGGTTATTGAAGCCGCTTTCAGCAGAAGCAATATTTACAGGATACTTTTCCTCTACCATAAGCTTGCATGCATTCCCGATTCTTAACTCATTAATAAATGAAATAAATGTTCTCCCTGTATGTTTTTTAAAGTATCTGCAGAAAGCAGTCGGACACATATTTGCTTTCCCGGCAACATCTTCAAGTCGTACATCTTTTGTAAAATTCGTGATAATATATTCATGTATAGCGTTGAACCTGAAAAAGTCATAAGAGCTGATGATCTTTGAATAGCCAAGACTGGAATGATATTTAAACTCTTCTGACTTCGCCATCATATCGAGTAATTTAATAAGTCCTGTTATTCGCTCAATGCCTTCTGATCTAAAGATCTTCCTGATCAGATTGCCAAGCTGTTGTCTGCTTCTGCCCGTGAACTGTACTCCCCTTTGAGACTTCTCAATCAAAGCTTTTATGGCGCTCATTTCATAAAGGTTTATGAAATTTGATTCAAATATCTCCTTCTTGAATTGAATGATAAGAGCCCTGATCCCGCTCCTGCTTGGTTGCTCAGGGAACCTGCTGTCGCTTTTCCACCAGTGAGGTACATTTTCACCTATAATACTTATTTCACCTTCAGTAAAACGGTGAATACCATCACCCGTGTAACATATCCCTGAACTCCTGACAACATAAAGAATCTCAATTTCAGGATGGAAATGCCATGGAACAGTGAAATGGGGCTTCTCTTCGTCATAGAAGATGACCGATTGCGTCGGAGAAGTTACAAGCTTCTGATAAAATGGTTTCATGTTGACTTATACAATACCTTAAATTTGCAGGAATATTAAAGTTGAAAGGCATTTTTGCTAAAATAGCATTATTAAAAGATAAAATAGTTAATATAACATACATTTTTTTCTGTCTAAATTTAAACCAGGTTAGTGAGGGAGAAAAATCCTGACAAAACAAACATATCATGAAAGAACATAAGGAAGAGCACAATAAATACCGAAGCACATTGCACGAAATGACGCAAACAACTCCTACCGTTCTTTGGAACGATTCTTCATCAATCGAGGAGCTTACATTTTCCATAAGTCATGGTGCAATAGGAGCAACCTGTAATCCTGTGATCGTAGGCACAGTATTAAACTCAGAATGGAATTTCTGGAAAGCCAGGATAATACAGCTTATTAAGGAAATGCCTGAGGGAACAGAAGATGAAATTGCGTGGAGGCTCATTGAAGAAATATCTGTTAAAGCAGCCACGATCCTTAAACCTATTTACGACAGGGAAAAAGGTAAAAACGGAAGATTGTCAATTCAGACGGACCCCAGATATTACAGGGATCCGAAAAGGATCGTCAGGCAGGCAATTCATTTCAACGAGATTGCACCAAACATGATTGTGAAAATACCTGTTACAAAAGCCGGTATTCAGGCTATTGAAGAAGTAACATACCTTGGCATAAGCGTAAATGCAACCGTAAGCTTTACCGTTCCTCAGTCAGTTGCTGTTGCAGAGGCCGTTGAAAGAGGACTGCACCGCCGTGAAAAGGAAGGAAAAGACATCAGCCGGATGGGTCCGGTCTGCACAATAATGGTTGGCAGGCTGGATGACTGGTTAAGAGTTGTTGCTGAAAAGAATAACATAATTGCAAATCCCGGGATTTTTGACTGGGCAGGTGTGGCTGTCATGAAAAAAGCTTATAAGATATATAAGGAAAGAGGATACAGGCTTCGGCTCTTAAGCGCTGCATTCAGGAATCACCTGCACTGGTCGGAGTTTATCGGGGGCGATGTTGTAATTTCCCCGCCCTGCATGTGGCAGAAAAGATATAATGCCTCGGATGTGACAGTTGAAAACAGAATGGATAAACCTGTTGATCCTGAAATAATCGCAGAGCTTGAGAAGAAATTCACTGATTTCAGAAGGGCATACCATGAAGACGGAATGTCTGTTGATGAGTTTGATCAGTTTGGTGCTACCGTCAGAACACTGAGACAGTTCTGCGAAGCAACAACCAATGTGATCCTCCGGGTTAGAGATCTGATGATTCCTGTTCCCGACAAATAATTTTAAACCCATATACATTTGAAAGAATTTACTCTCACCGACTGGCTGGTATTCTTTGGCTATGCCGCGATAATAGTTTTTATTGGATTATGGGTATCCCGCTCAAAGAAGGGAGAACAGAGAACATCACAGGATTATTTTCTGGCAAGCCGCTCACTTCCCTGGTGGGCCATCGGTTCAACCCTTCTTGCTGCAAATATTTCTGCAGAACATTTCATAGCAATGTCGGGTTCGGGGTATGCAATAGGTATTGCGATTGCAGCTTATGAATGGATAGCAGCAGCCTCCCTGATTTTTGTTGCCAAATTCTTCCTTCCCGTTTTTATTTCAAAAGGAATATATACCATGCCCCAGTTCCTCACCCAGAGGTATGATAAAAAAGTAGGCACCTGTTTCTCCGTATTCTGGATACTTGTTTACATCTTCGTCAATATGACGTCAGTCATTTATCTCGGAGCACTTGCAATGGAACGTATTATCGGAGTGCCTCTTGTTTACGGAGTTATTGGTTTTTCGGTTTTCTCTGCTCTATATTCTCTCTGGGGAGGAATGAAAGCTGTAGCATGGACTGATGTGGTCAATGTAAGTATTCTGATTATCGGTGGACTTGTAACCACCGCATTTGCACTTAATGCCCTGAGCGATGGACACGGTGTAATAGCCGGATTCAACATGATTCTTGAGAAAGTGCCTCAGAAGATGCATATGATAATTGAAAAGGGCACCATGTTCATACCAAATGGCAAGGGAGGAACGAAGGATGCATTTTCAGATCTTCCGGGCCTGGGAGTTATCCTTGGTTCAATGTGGCTTACAAATCTAAGCTTCTGGGGATTTAATCAGTTTATCATTCAGCGGGGACTTGCCGGCAAAAGCCTGAAAGAGGCACAGCTTGGAATTGCCTTTGCCGGCTATCTTAAACTTCTTGTTCCCTTGCTTGTAATCATACCAGGTATTACAGTATTTGCCCTTGGCGCCAATCTTGGAAAATCAGACGAAGCGTATCCGTGGCTGATAAAGAACGTCGTCCCGGTGGGTGTTACCGGTCTCTCATTTGCAGCTATTGCAGCAGCAGCAGTTTCCTCCATAAGCTCAATTGTCAACAGCACTTCTACTATTTTTACCATTGACATCTACAAAGGATTTATAAATAAGAATGCAACTGAAAAACAGATGGTGAGAATGGGAATGATTGTTGCATTCTGTGCTCTTACGATCTCCACGATATTTGCTCCGAAGCTCCGGACTCTTGATCAGGCTTACCAGTATATTCAGGAATATACCGGATTTATTTATCCGGGTGAATTCCTGATTTTCTTTTGCGGTCTTTTCTGGCGCCAGGCCTCATCAAAAGCAGCTCTTGCAACTGCCTTGCTTACAATTCCAATGGGATTAGCTATGAAAGCGCTTTTCCCCGGTATACCTTTTGTTCTAAGGATCGGATATGTATTTATCATTTTGTCATTTGTAATGGTCGGCCTGAGCCTTTTAGACAAGAAACAGAAAACAGTGAATATAATTGATGAAATGTCAGGTAAAAAGACTATCCGGATAGGTGCATTCCTGGTAGCTATTGCTTTTACAGCAGGGATCATAGCCTCTTTTTTCGTCTACCCGATGAGACATCTTGCTCTTGATGCTGTTTATGTCCTTGTTACTGGTTTTATACTTTTAGGCCTTATACTTGTTTTCAACAACACATTAAAAAGGAGAGATATAAAGGGAATAATACTGGAAAAGGGATTGTTTAAGACCTCGACAACTTTCAATGTAGCAGCATTGGGTATTATTGGAATCCTTGCTGCACTTTATATCTGCTTCTGGTAAAGATAAATATACTGAGATGAACAGGGATAAAAAATGTCCTCTCCTGATAAGATCTGCTGAAA
This sequence comes from Bacteroidia bacterium, assembly GCA_026391595.1. Classification (GTDB taxonomy): domain Bacteria; phylum Bacteroidota; class Bacteroidia; order Bacteroidales; family VadinHA17; genus LD21. The sequence goes on along the minus strand of JAPLDY010000257.1, from coordinate 1,146 downwards.
AAGATGAAATATACCAACATATTTCAGCTGCTGAGGCTGCATGGACCTTTTTGAATTTTATTGCAAGAACCGTAAAGCCTGGAGAAAAATGGGAAGGTGAAACAGGAGATAATGAGTTTCTTTTAGTGCTTCTTGGCGGTAACCTCAAAGCCATTACTTCAGTCGGTTCATGGGTAACAACCAATGGCAGGAAAAATGTCTTCAGGGGCTTGCCCCATGCTTTATATCTTCCGAAAAATACAATTTTTGAAATCTTTCCGGCTGATGATTTTCTTGATATTGCGTGCGGCTGGTGCCCTGCTGAAAGAACATTCCCGGCAAGGCTTATCACCCCTGAAGATGTATTTAAAATGGGTATTGAATTCCGTGGAGGAGATAATGCCAGCAGGCAGATAAACAGCATCCTGCCTCCAGGCTCACCGTGCAATAAGCTTGTCTGTGTTGAAGTATATACTCCATCAGGTAACTGGAGCTCATTCCCGTCACACAAACATGATGAAAGGAAGATCGATCCCGAAACAGGCAGGGTAAAAGAAGCTTCACTTGAGGAGATCTATTTTTATAAGATAGATAAACCGCAGGGATTTGCAATCCAGAAAATTTACAATGACGACCGCAGCATTGACGAGATCGCAGAGCCTCATAATAATGATGCAGTGCTGGTTCCTGAAGGATATCACCCCGTTGTGGCAGGTCATGGATATAATGTCTATTATCTCAACTTCCTTGCAGGAAGCGACCAGAACCTGGCAAATTCCGACGATCCTGATCATAAATGGATCTTTGGCACCTGGAAAGGGATGGATCCCAGGATCCCGGTAGTGACGATAGATATGAACGGAAAGTAGTTTATTGCTTCTTTAATTATAACTTTAAAATGATCAATACAGGAGATCTTTAAATGAAAACCAGAAGATTAACAGCTGGTCAGGCCGTTGTCAGCTTCCTCAAAAACCAGTATGTGGAACGCGATGGCATTGAAAATAAATTTTTTGCAGGCTGTCTTGGTATTTTCGGACACGGAATTGTGGCCGGAGTAGGTGAAGGACTTCTGGAAAATCCAGACTTCCGTTATTATATGACCCGGAATGAACAGGCTTCAGTCCATATTGCAACCGCCTATGCCAAAATGAAAAACAGGCTGGG
>JAPLDY010000076.1 GCA_026391595.1 Bacteroidia bacterium | reverse complement strand
CCAGAGTAGAGATTGAACCTTCGGACTGCATCCATGGGAGTAGGACCTGCAAATAAATATATCTCAACACCTGTTGCCGGGACCAATATTTCAACAGCATCGGAATAAGGTCTTGATGTCCATTTCTTATTAGTATTACGGTCGCGTTCCTCAGGGGCATCTGGACTATCTTTTCTCACTCCTGAGCCGGCATAAACGGTCAGATACCTTGCGCTGTTAATGAATACACCATAGCCACGTTCAGAAACATAGAAAGGAACAGGTGCATGAGTTCGTCCGTTGTCTGTGCCTCCGTAATGGTCGACGTGAAGCTGAAGTATCTTTCCTCTCTGATATACGGTTTTAAAGTTGAGGCCGAACCCAAAGATCTGTTCACTTTTTACAAGCGGAAATCTAAGGTACGTTTTTGTGCCTGTAACTTCAGCAACTATCTCTTCTTCTGACAGGGGGAAGCCGGCCTGATCTATTTTGTTAAGTCCGATAGTATTTGGTTTTATTTCTGCGGAATTAAAAAGGTCGAATTTATCAGGTGTGCCAATAATAGATTTCCAGACTCCGGGGGCAACCTGAGTCCAGTCAAGTTTCTGAGAGTAAACCGGGAGGAATGCGCTAATTGATATCAGAAGAAATAATAAAAGGTAAAACCTTGTTTTCGGTTTCATATTATCGGATTTCTTAAGTAGTTTTCAATTCATTTATGCTTTAAACAAAAGTAAGTGAATCAGGAAAATTTCCTGTTAAAAAAGGTTAAAGATTTCAAAACAAAAAAAAAGAATACTGTTTGAATGTGTACGTTAACGAATTAAAAGTATTTTTACGGGAGGACCCCCCAACCCCCCAGAGGGGGGTTTAAAACCCAAACCAAATTTAAAGAAGATTTGAATGGGTTTATGGCCCCCCTTTAGGGGGTGGTGGGGGGTGTAAAATACAGATATTAAACATTTTAACCAATAAATTATGACAACCAGAAGGGAATTTGTTCAGAAAACAGCTTTGGGCGCCGCAGGTCTCACGCTCGGTGCAAAAAGCTATTCGCGCATACTCGGTGCAAACGACAGGATCCGTGTTGGTATAGTAGGTTATTCTGACCGTTTCAGAGGTGCACTTTATCCGGCATTTACCAGCCTTATGAAGGAGATGAATTTTGAGTTTACAGCAGTCTCCGACCTTTGGAGCATGAGAAGGGACGAAGCCGATAAATTTTTTAAAGCCAATGGCACAACTCTCAGACTCGCCAGAAATAATGATGAGCTATACAGCGGAAATGATACCGATGCTGTCATTATAAGCACTGCTGATTTCCAACATGCATTGCTATGCGCAGAGGCTGTCAATGCCGGCCGTGATGCATATGTTGAAAAACCTTTCGCCGAAACAATGGCTGATGCTCGTACTGCACGGGCAGCTGTGGAGAAGACAGGCAGGATCGTTCAGATAGGATCACAGCGCCGCAGCGCACCAAACTATATTGCTGCCAATGAATATCTCAATTCAGGCAAATTCGGCAAGATCGTTATGGTTGAAATGTCATGGAATGTCAACCAGCCGGGAAGATGGAGAAGACCAGGTGTGGTTCCTCTTCTGAAAGAGGCAGATACCGACTGGAAAAGATACCAGCTTAATCGTCCGCAGGCTGCGTTCGATCCGAGGAAATATCTTGAATTCAGGCTATTCTGGCCATATTCATCAGGTATTCCCGGGCAGTGGATGGCCCACCAGATTGACACGGTGCACTGGTTCACCAAGCTGGCTCACCCGCGCAGTGTAGCTGCTAACGGAGGTATTTACCTTTGGAAGGACGGCAGATCGAACTTTGATACTATGACGGCAGTGATGGATTATGGAGATCCGGCAAATACCGACATGAACTTCCAGGTAGTATATACATCAAGATTCACCAACTCGGCAGGAGGTACAAAAGAACTATATTATTCAAACGGTGGAATGCTTAATCTCGATACCAACAAGGTAACTTCTGAAGGCGGATTAACTCAAGGGGAAGCAGCTGCAATGAACATGAAGGCTAACCTTCTCGAACCTTTCGAGCTGCCAAGCATGAGAATCGAGACAAGCGCAAATACGGGCGGCGATCCAATGACTACAGCGCATATGAGAAACTGGATGGAGTGTGTGCGCGACAGGAAGAAACCTCATGCAGATGTTGTTGCAGGATATAATCATTCCATAGCCACTATCATGTGTACGGCCGCACTCAGGACCGGCGAAAAAGCTTCATTTGATGAAGCAAAACAGGAAGTTCTTGCAGGTGGCAAGGTATTCCAGTATTAATTATTAAGCTCATTGAAATAATAAATAAGATGAAAAAAATATCAGCAGTTTTACTGACAGTGCTCTTTATGGGTGTTTCAATAAATGCACAGCCGCTTAAGGTCACGCTCATAAAGGCAGACGAAAAGCAAAAAGTTGATGTGATGGTTGACGGTAAGCTGTTCACTTCATACCAGTACCCTTCAAATATGGAGAAACCATATCTGTTCCCGGTTTATGCGCCAAACGGTTCGGTGATAACCAGGGGATTTCCGATCGAACCAAGGAAAGGGGAAAGAGTTGATCACCCGCATCATATCGGTATATGGTTCAACCATGGCAACGTGAACGGACTCGACTTCTGGAATAACTCATCAGCAATACCGGCTGCAAGAAAAGATTCCTATGGCCATATCGTTGTAAAGCAGATAGTGAAGGCAAAAAGCGGCAAGAAAGCTTCACTGGATGTCATTTCAAACTGGGATGACAACAAGGGCAATACCCTTCTGGTTGAAAATACAAAGTACATCTTTTCGGCTGACAAAACATCCAGGACCATCGATCATATCTCCATTTTGACTGCGGTGAACGGAACTGTTACATTCTCAGACAATAAGGAAGGTATGTTTGCCATCAGGGTTGACAGGGCTTTTGAGATGCCGTCAAATGAATCGCTTATTTTTACCGACGATAAAGGAAACCCTACAACTGTCAGAGCAACAGACAACACCGGCGTTACTGGAATGTATGTCTCCAGCTCGGGACTTAAAGGAGATAAAGTATGGAGCTCCAGGAACGACTGGGTACTGCTTTCGGGAACCAAGGATAATGTTCTCACAACCATGGCTGTTTTTGATCATCCCAATAACATTGGATACCCTGCACATTCACATGCACGGGGATACGGGCTTTTTTCCACCAACAATCTTGGCGCAAAATCATATATACCGACCGAGGAGCAGATTGTTGTAACTCTGCAAAAGGGAGAATCTATTACGCTTCGTCACCGGTTCTATGTGACATCCGGAGCTGAATTGACACCTGAGAAAGCAAATCAGATCTTCCAGGAATTTTCGAAGTTGTACTAGATTAACACGAACTCATCCCCCCATCCCCCTTCTCTGCTGAAGCAAAGAAGGGGGAGCCGTAAATAATTAATAATAGTGTCCCCTTCTTTACTTTAGTAGAGAGGGGGATTAAAGGGGTGAGTATATGTGATCTACGGAGGAATTTATTAACTATTTATATTCCGCATCATGAAAAAAACATTTCTCACAACCCTTATTCTTTTTATGGTCTCTGCCTCAGCCATCCTTTATAGTAAAGGTCCGGCAAAGCAAATGTACTATGAAATAAAAGTATACAGGATAAGCCAGGTATCACAGGCCGCAACAATTGACAAGTATCTTAAGGATACTTTCATACCCGCCATGCATCGTGCCGGTATCAGCACAATCGGAGTATTCAAACCGATCGAAGCTGACACTGCTTACGGTAAGCTGATTTATGTTTTCATTCCATATAAGACAGCAGATCAGTATTTTAAGATTTTCGAAACACTTGACAAAGACCAGGTTTATCAGGAGGGAGGAAAGGAATTTCTGGATGCCCCATATAATAAACCGCCATTCTCAAGATATGAGAGTATATTCATGAAAGCATTCCCTTTTATGCCTCAATTTAAAGTATACAATTACTCCACACCTCCATCTGAAAGGATCTATGAGCTTCGCAGCTATGAAAGCGCTACTGAAGCGAAAGCTCTGAGTAAGATCAAGATGTTCAATGAAGGCGGGGAGATTGCAATCTTCGAAAAGGTGGGTTCCAATGCTGTGTTCTACGCACAGGTCCTGTTAGGCAGCCAGAAACCCAGACTTATGTACATGACAACCTATGCTGATATGAAGTCGCATGATGATCATTGGAATGCATTCAGGAATCATCCCGACTGGCTTACGTTAAAGGCTAAGGAAGAATATCTGAATAACACTTCAAAGACAAAGGCTTTTCTTTGTCATCCGACCGATTATTCGGATTTATAAAAACACGTACTCACCCCCTTCTTTTCCCCCTCTCTGCTAAAGCAAAGAGGGGGAATTGTTTGATATACAATGATATAAGCCCCCTTCCTTGCAAAGCAGGGAAGGGGGTTTGGGGGATGAGTACATGGAATTCTAATCAGGCAGCTTAATCTTTGAAATTGCCTCATCAACTTCGGCAGTTGTCATCTCATGATCGGGCAGATTGCCCTCGAAGAATTTCTCATAAGCAGAAATATCGAAATGACCATGACCGCTGAGGTTAAAGAGGATACTCCTTGATACTCCCTCGATGTCAGCCTTTCTTGCTTCATCCAAAGCTCCGGCAATTGCATAAGAGGATTCAGGAGCAGGAAGAATGCCTTCATTCCTTGCAAAGAGCACGGCACCTTCAAAGCATTCCCTTTGAAGTTTTGACTTTGCCTCTATAAGCTTATCCTTAAGGACCTGGCTGACAAGCACTCCGGCACCATGGTAACGCAGACCACCGGCATGTATCTTTTCGGGTATGAAATCGTGTCCGAGAGTGTACATGGGAAGAAGTGGTGTCATGCCTGCCGAATCGCCAAAATCGTACATGAATTTTCCTTTTGTAAGCTTGGGACATGATGCAGGTTCAACGGCTACAAGCCTTGTCTTTTTACCGTTGACAAGATTCTCACGAAGGAACGGAAATGCAATTCCGGAAAAGTTGGAGCCTCCGCCAAAACATCCGATCACGACATCGGGATAATCGTCTGTCTTAGCCATCTGGAGTAGCGCTTCCTGTCCAATAATAGTCTGGTGAAGAATGACATGGTTAAGCACGCTGCCAAGTGAATATTTGGTATATGGATCCTGTGAAGCTACCTCCATAGCTTCTGAGATTGCAATACCGAGACTCCCCGGTGATTCAGGATCAAGCTCAAGTATTCTTCTTCCCGATTCTGTCATAGTACTTGGAGAGGGCACTACTTTGGCGCCATAGGCATTCATAAGGAGCTTGCGGCCCGGTTTCTGAGTGTAGCTTACCCTGACCATGAAGACCAGCAGTTCAATTCCGAAATGGTGGCAGGCAAAGCTCATCGCACTTCCCCACTGCCCGGCACCAGTCTCTGTGGTGATCCTTTTAATTCCTTCCTTTTTATTGTAATAAGCCTGGGCAATGGCAGTATTTGCCTTATGGGAACCTGAATAGTTTCCCCCTTCATATTTATAGTAGATCTTACTTTTGGTGCCCAGCGCTTTTTCAAGGTTTACAGCCCTGAAAAGGGGAGAGGGGCGGTACGTTCTGTATAGGTCTACAACCTCTTCAGGGATATCTATGTAACGTTCCTGGGAAACCTCCTGCTTAATAAGTTCCATCGGGAATACTGCTGCCAGTGCATCAGGCCCTATCGGTTCTCGTGTCACCGGATGAAGCGGGGGCATTGGCTTGTTAGGCATGTCTGCCACAATGTTATACCATTGACGCGGCATCTCTTTTTCGCTTAAAAGAATTTTTGTGATCTGTTTCATTGTCTTTATTATTGGTGGTTAATAGATTTTAAAAACAAAAAGGGCACGCTGTGAACAGTGTGCCCTGATAAAAATATCTTTTTAAGGATTATATAACGGCCAGTTTCACAGCATCAATCTTTGAGCTGCGCCACGACCAGATATATATCCTCCTTGTAATCATGCCTGCAAAATTAAATAAAATTATCAATTCATTGCAAAAAAATGTAAAATATTTAAATATTTCATCATTTTTATATGATTTTAATATTTATCGGGCTCATTTTTAGTCTATTCATAAACCCCGGCTCCCATCTTCTTCAGATCATCAAAGAAGCCGGGATATGATTTCCCCACGCAATGTGAATCCTTGATAGTCACCTTGTCAGAGGCTCCCAATGCTGCAGTTGCAAGGGCCATGGCAATACGGTGGTCTTCATGTGAATTTACTTTTCCACCATCCACTTTACCCCCGTTAACAATCATATAGTCATTGCTCAATTCTACTTTGATGTTAAGCTTCCCGAACTCCTCTGCAAGCACTGCAGCCCTGTTACTTTCCTTGTATATCAGACGCTTTACACCCTTTATTCCAGAAACTCCTTTGCAATATGAGGCAAGGGCAATGAGAGGTGGGAAGAGATCGGGCGATTCAGTGGAATCAAATTCAAATGCTTTGAGATCTGACCTCGACACGGTTATAGAATTCTCACCAATGCTCATCCGTGCACCAGCCCTGTCGAGTGCACTGAGTACAGCTTTGTCGCTCTGCCTGCTGTCGGATCTGAGTCCTTCTACCGTAATTTCACCGGCTATGGCGCCTGCTATAAGAAGGAAAGCGCCTCCGCTCCAGTCACTTTCAACATTAAATCTCATTGCATTGTATTTTTGATTTCCGGGGATAATAAACCGTGAATAATTGTCATTGATTACTTTAATGCCGAATTTATCAAGTACCTGAATTGTCATGTCTATATATGGCCTGCTCTTGAGGTCATTCACCTTAATCACTGAATCCTTCTCAGCCACCGGCAATGCCATTAATAATCCTGTCAGCAGCTGTGAACTTATTGATCCGTCAATTTCGCATTCACCGCCTGTCAGAGGGCCTTTTATTGTCAGCGGCAAAAAGCCGTTATTGCTGGTGCAAACGACATTGAACTGCCTCAATGCATCTTCGATCATTGTCATCGGCCTGTTCTTCAGGGAACCTGCTCCCGTTACGAATATCTCTTCCGGGTAGAGGGCAGCTATCGGGGAGAACATCCGGATTGCCAGTCCAGACTCACCACAGTTCAGCTTATGCTCCCTGAGCTCTCCGCCTCCGGCAATTGTCATTTCAGAAGTGCCGGGTTTCACCCTTGCTCCGAGTCCGGCGGCGATGCTCATGGCAGCGAGTGAATCATCGCAGTAGGATGGATTCATAATAGTGCTTTCTCCGCTGGCAAGCAATGCCGCAGCTATTGCCCTTTGTGTCATGCTCTTGGATGCCGGAGCCTTTACAATGCCTTTTATTTTTGAGGGAGCAACTATTCTTTCCATGCTTAACTTTTTTTACTTCTTGTCAGAACCGTTATGACTCTCAATATCGTCGTTCATCACCTTCATCTGGCGGTTTATTGATTCCTGGTGAACTGCCTTGAAGATATTGTCAATGAGCTCCTCACTGAGCCCTTTCGCCTTGCCCTTTATCATTGCCTTTTTTACAATCTCATCCCAGCGGGCGCTCTGTAAGATAGTGATATTATTTTCTTTTTTATAATGCCCTATTGTTTCAGAAACTTTCATTCTCTTTTCCAAAAGATCGATAAGATGATCGTCATAGACATCAATCTGCTGTCTTAGTTCTCCGAGAACATCGAGAAGCTTCGGATCGGATGTCGACGGACTGCGGAGGATAAGCCTGATGAGGAGTTCATGCAATTCATCGGGTGTTACCTGCTGGCTCGCATCACTTAGCGCTGTCTCAGGACTTATATGCGATTCTATCATTAATCCGTCAAAGTTCAGGTCCATGGCTTTCTGTGAGATCTCATGGATATATTCACGTGCACCGGCGATGTGGCTGGGGTCGCAGATAAGCGGAAGATCAGGGATGCGACGCCTCAGTTCAATAGGAAGCTGCCAGTTGGGCTGATTGCGGTAAGTAGTTTTTTCGTATGTCGAAAATCCACGGTGAACCGCAGCCATCCTTTTGATCCCGGCTTTTTCTATACGTTCAAGGGCGCCTATCCAGAGATCGATCTCCGGGTTGATGGGGTTCTTAACGAAAACCATCACATCAACACCTTTCAGTGCATCGGCAATCTCTTGCACTGTGAAAGGATTAACAGATGTCCTGGCTCCAATCCAAACCATATCTATACCATATTTAAGTGCCTCATAGACATGTTTCTCATTGGCTACTTCGGTACCAACCAGCAGGCCGGTCTCCTGTTTTACCTTACGGAGCCATTTGAGCCCGGTGACACCAACGCCTTCAAAAGAGTTAGGCCTTGTTCTTGGTTTCCAGATGCCTGCCCGGTAAATGCTCACCTCTTTAATTTTTGCAAGTTCCTTTGCGGTTTCGATTACCTGTTCCTCGCTCTCGGCGCTGCATGGACCAGCAATCAGGAAAGGCCGGCCTTTAAACCCGATCCAATCTTTTATAAGTGATGTTTCAAGCTTTACTACCATTTTTAAAGTTTTAAATATTCAGAGTGCCTAGAGTACTTAGAGTACTTAGAGTTGCTTTGACTTTAAGTACTCCAGACTTTAGGCACATTAAACTTCAGTTTAATATTTTCCTTATTTTATTGGCTTCTTCCATAAGCGCTTTCAATCCGATTGTATCTTTTTCAGCAATCAATTTTTTAAAAGTATTCATCTTTTCGATATATGTATCGATAGCCTCAATAATATATTCCGAATTCTCCGCGAAAATAGGAGCCCAGGTGTCGCCGTTGCTTTTTGCCAGACGCACAGTACTTTCGAAGCCTCCACCGGCAAGTGTAAGGATGTTCTCTTCTACCTGCTCTTTTTCAAGAACGCTGAGAGCCAGCGAGAAGGATGTAATATGTGATATATGCGACACATAAGCAACATGGATATCGTGAATGGCAGAGTTCATATAGGTAATACGCATATTAAGAACCTTCAGCATTTCTTCTACCAGTGACAATGCATCGGAGTCGCTCAGCTCAGGATCACAAATTATTGCCTGTTTGTAATCAAAAAGCTTACCTATTGCAGCCAGCGGGCCGGAGTACTCTGTACCTGCCATGGGGTGGGCAGCGACAAATCTTCCCCTTGCAGGATGATCTTTTGAAACAGCGGCAATACTGGCTTTTGTAGATCCCATATCTGCAACTACCTTTGATGTTTTCGCTATCCTGTCGAGTATCCCCGGCAATATTGAGCAATTGGCATCAACAGGTGTGCATAGAAAGATGAGATCGCTCCTGTCGATTGCATTCTCCAATGTATCGGCTTCATCGATTATCCCGCAAAGCTGTGCAATATTCTGATGCTGAAGACTTGTGTCCACACCGATTATACTGTCGGCAAACTTACGTTTCCGAAGGTCGAGGGCCAGAGAACCTCCTATCAGTCCTACTCCAACTATTGTGATTGTCATGGTTTAAAGTTAATGGTTGCCATTTATTGTCCCCCTTTGAAGGGGGCTAGGGGGATGTTCTGAAT